>JAEZBU010000265.1 GCA_023426855.1 Pseudomonadota bacterium
GGCCGGGCTACGAGGCGCTCGAACGCTGGCTGGCCGAAACGCCTCTCGATGTTCTCGCAAATCGTAAACTCGAAGCAGAGCACTTCTTCCGCCGCATCGGCATCACCTTCAACGTCTACGGAGATGCCCAAGGCACTGAACGCCTGATCCCGTTCGACATCATTCCGCGCATCCTGACTTCGGGTGAATGGTCGGTGCTCGCTAAAGGCCTTGAACAGCGTATCAAGGCGCTCAACGCGTTCATCGCCGACGTCTATCACGACCGCGAAATCGTCAAGGCGGGCTTGGTGCCCGAAGATCTCGTGCTGCAGAATCCCGGGTTCGAGCCGGTCATGAGCCGCTTCACGCCGCCGAGCGGCGTCTATGTTCACATTGCGGGCATCGACGTCGTGCGGGTGGATGAGAACGACTTCTACGTCCTTGAGGACAACGCGCGCATTCCTTCCGGCGTGTCGTATATGCTGGAAAACCGTGAAGCGATGATGCGGTTGTTTCCGGAGTTGTTCGGTAGTCTGCGCATCGCGCCGGTCGATAACTATACGGATAGTCTGCTGGCGACCTTGCGCTCGGTCGCCCCGAAGTCGGCGCCGGGCGAGCCGACCGTGGTGCTGCTGACACCCGGTTCCTACAACTCCGCCTACTACGAGCACTCGTTCCTCGCCGACAAGATGGGCGTCGAACTGGTCGAGGGGCGCGATCTGTTCGTGCGCAATAGCATCGTTTACATGCGCACCACGGAAGGTCCGCGCCGGGTCGATGTGATCTATCGGCGCGTTGACGACGAATTCCTCGACCCCCTGACGTTCAATCCGGCGTCGATGCTCGGCGTGCCGGGGCTGATGACCGCTTACAAGGCTGGCAACGTCACGATCTCGAACGCCGTTGGTACAGGCGTTGCCGATGACAAGGCGATCTACAGCTACATGCCGGAGATCGTGAAATTCTACCTCGGTGAAGAGCCGCTGCTGAAGAACGTTCCGACCTGGCGCTGCCGGGAGCCGGAAGCCTACAAGTATGTGATGGACAATCTCGACAAGCTGGTCGTGAAGGAAGTCAACGGATCCGGCGGTTACGGAATGCTGGTTGGTCCGCATGCGACGCGCGAGCAGCGGATCGCATACGGGGAACGTATCAAGGCGCAGCCGGATGCCTTCATCGCGCAGCCGACGCTGTCGCTTTCAACTGTCCCCTGCTTCGTGGATTCCGGCCTCGCACCGCGCCACGTCGATCTCAGGCCGTATGTTTTGTGCGGCGCAGACGAAGTGCGCATCGTGCCAGGGGGGCTGACCCGCGTGGCTCTCGCTGAAGGATCGCTTGTCGTCAACTCCTCGCAGGGCGGTGGCACCAAGGACACCTGGGTGGTGGAGGCCTGACGATGCTCTCGCGCACCGCCGACAGCCTCTATTGGCTTTCCCGCTATATCGAGCGCGCTGAGAACCTCGCGCGCATTCTGGATCTCGCCCAGCGGCTTGCCGTTTTGCCATCGACCTACGCCGGGGCTTCCAACGAATGGGAATCGGCGGTTGCCACGGCTGCATGCACCGAGACGTTCAAGAACGCCTATGCCGAGGTGACGCGCGAGAACGTGATCGCCTTCATCGTGGATTCGGAGGCTAATCCGTCATCGATCAAGGCCTGCATCGAGATGGCGCGCACCAATGCCCGCTCGGTCCGCACGGCGATGACCGGCGAGATGTGGGAGATCATCAACGGCGCGTGGCACGAACTGCAGGGCACCAACCTCAAGTCTCTGTCGCCCAATCGTCTCAGCAGCCTGCTGACCATGGTCAAGGAGGCGTCGCTGCGTTTCGACGGCGCTGCGTATCGCACGATGCTGCGCACGGATCACTTCTATTTCCAGCGGCTCGGCACGTTTATCGAGCGGGCCGACAGCATCGCACGGCTGATCGACGTGAAGTACCACGTGCTGTTGCCGGATAAAGAGCACGTTGGCGGCGGTCTTGATTACTTCCAGTGGTCGTCGATCCTGCGTTCGGTGTCGGCGCTGACCTCGTATCACTGGGTGTATCGCGAGAACGTGCGCCCGTGGCTGGTCGCCGACTTCATGATCCTGCGGAAAGAGCAGCCGCGCTCGCTGATCTCCTGCTGCATGTCGATGAATACCTATCTCGATGAACTGGCCGACGCCTACGGTCGCCAGGGGCCGGCGCAGCGCATAGCGCGCTCCACGCTGGCGCAGATGGAGAATGCGAATATCGACGGCATCTTCCAGGGTGGGCTGCACGAGTTCCTGACGCAGTTCATCAACGACAACAACAGGCTCGGCTCGGCCATCGCCGAGCAGTATCTGGCCTGAGCGGGGATACGCCGTGCGCCTGCGCATCCGCCACGAGACAAGCTACGATTACGCACCATCGGCGCGATACGTGGTGCAAACGCTTCGCATGATGCCGCGATCTTACGACGGGCTTTTCGTGCGGCGCTGGCGTGTTGAGGTGAACGCCGATACGCGCCTGGAGAAGGGCGAGGACGCATATGGGAACATTACCCATACCCTGTTCATGGATGGGCCGGTCGATGCGGTCCGTGTGACCATTGACGGCGAGGTCGACACCGTCGATACGGGCGGTTTCATTCGCGGCACACGCGAGCGAATGCCGGTCAAGCTGTTTATGCGCGACACACGGTTGACGGACGCGAGCCCCGCCATGAAAGCGCACGCGCGCGACCTGTTAGCCTCCCAGGGCGGAGACAAGCTGGCAACCATGCATGCGCTGATGGTCGGTTTGCATCGCGATATGCGGTTCGAGCCCGGGTTGACCAGCACGGCGACACCTGCTGCCGTGGCATTCGAAGCGCGCCATGGCGTCTGCCAGGATTTCGCACACATCTTCGTCGCCTGCGCGCGCGCCATCGGGGTGCCGGCGCGCTATGTCGGCGGATATTTCCTGCGCTCCGACGTGATCGACCAGGATGCCGGTCACGCCTGGGCAGAGGCGTATCTCGACGGCATCGGCTGGATTGCCTTCGATCCGGCACACGGCGTCTGCACCACCGATCGCTATTGCCGCGTCGCCATCGGCCTGGACTATATGGACGCGGCGCCAGTGCGCGGCTCACGCAGCGGCGGCGGCGATGAAAAGCTGACCGTCCAGGTTCAGGTGCAGCAGGGCCGGGCGATTGTTGAAGGGTGAGGTACTGCCGCCACTGGCGAGCCGTCGCGTTCGGCTCTAACTTCCCGGCGGACAAACACACGAATCGTTGACACTGCGATGACCTATTGCGTCGGGATACTTGTGAAATCGGGCTATGTGATGCTGGCCGACACGCGCACGAACGCGGGTCTGGACAACATCGCCACGTTCCGCAAACTGCACGTGTTTGAGCGGCCGGGTGAGTTCGTGGCGACACTGGCCTCGGCTGGCAATCTGTCGATCACGCAATCGATCCTGTCTCACCTGCGCGAGGGGTTGCTGGATCCCGATACCGGCGAGACCCATCGCCTCATCGACCAGACCAGTATGTTCCAGGCTGCGCAATTGGTCGGCAAGGCCATCCGCCGCGTCTACGACACCGACGGTGGCGCGATCGAACAGCACGCGGCCGCATTCGACGTCTCAATTTTGCTTGCCGGTCAGATGAAGGGGCGCGAGCCGCGCCTGTTCATGCTGTACCGCGCCGGAAATTTCATCGAAGCGACGCCCGACACGCCATTCCTGCAGATTGGTGAGCACAAATACGGAAAGCCGATCCTGGATCGCGCGATGACCTACACGACTGATCTCTATGACGCCCTGAAGCTGGCGTTGATCTCGATGGACTCGACCATTCGCTCCAATCTTGGCGTCGGTCTGCCGGTCGATGTGATCATGATGCGCCGCGACGCGCTGGCCTACGAGATCAACCAACGTATCGAGGCCAGCGATCCGTACTTTCATGATTTGCGCGAGCGCTGGTCGGACGCCCTGCGTCGGGCGCACCTGGAAATCCCCCGCCCGCCTTATGGACCGGGTGTGTGATCGGGAGGCTGGCGCGCTATTCGCCGGCAATCCGTTACGAGGCAAGGAACTGCGGGTGAACGCTCCATGAAACCGCGCATCTATCTGGCCGGGCCGACCGTGTTTTACGCGGATGCCGACGAAGCCGGTAAGCGACTGGTGGCGTTGTGCGCGCAGCATGGCTGCGACGGGCGCTATCCGGCCGATTTCGCATTGGATGGCGAGATGTCCGCTCCCGCGATCCAGCAGGCCTGCCTACGCGAACTGAAAGCATGTCACGGTGTCGTCGCGGATCTCAGCCCGTTTCGCGGGCCCCATGTCGATGACGGAACCGCGTTCGAGCTCGGCTACGCGCATGCACTCGGTCTGCCGATCTGGGCTTATTCGACCGATCCGCGTCCGATGGCGGTTCGCATTGCCGGCAGCAAAGTCGCCGACGGCCACCTGCGCGATGCCGATGGCGTGATGATCGAGGATTTCGGCAAGGCGCACAACGCCATGCTGTCCGAAACCATTCTGCATCTGGCGGACAATGCGGAAGACTGCATTCGCATGGCCGCCCAAGCCTTGCGCGCTGCTGGCTGAGTGGTCCGACTGCGCAATCGCGGATGATTTAGCGGCTCTCTTCCAGCACGCGCTCGAGACGCTTGCTGAGGATCCACGACAGCCCCAGGAACACGACCAGCATCACCAGGCCGACGCTTGAGGATGCCTGCGTCATCACCTTTTCCGACACGGTGCCGAAGGCGTAGCCGAGCGCGACCACCGCGCACGCCCAGATGCCGGCTGCCGCGAAGTTGATCAGCATAAAGGTCGACCACGATAGGGATGACATGCCATAGGCAAATCCCGCGATGCCGCGAATACCGTGCGGGTAGCGATGGATCATGATCATCCAGAAATGATGCCGGTTGGTGAGTGCAATGACGGTCTGTACCGCGCGCTGAAGCCGCGTCGATGATTTGACCAGGCGCATGCCGTAGCGCCGTCCGAGCCAAAACCGAAACAGGTCGCCCGCGAAGCTGCCGAGCCAGCACACGATGATCAAGGTGCCGACATTCAGTGCGCCGGAATGCGCCGCGTACCCTGCGAACATCGTGAACAGCAGGCTGTGCGACGCGGCATACGCGAACATGAACGTGTAGGCGGCGTCGCCGTGCTCGCGGATCAATGCGAGAAGGGAAGGCAGGTCCACGGGAAGCTGCAAATGAATACCCCGGTTCAGCGGTTTTGATGCGTATCGAGATCGCCTGCTAGCATCCGTGGCCGTCAAAGCCAAGCGGCGATGCCTGCCGCCGTCCTTCGAGGATAGCGGGTTAGATGCCGTGTCTCGTGAGCAGTCTCGCGAAAAATGCGCATGACGTTCGGTTTGTCGTCGGGGATCGCGGGCATCTCCGCGCCGGCTCAACGCATCGATGCGACGTGCTCATAGTGTCGCAGCATGCCAAAATGTCTCATGCTGATCGCAATCTAGACACATCTGTTTATAGTTTAGCTCACGCTGAAGCTGGTGCTTTCGAGGCCTGCTGAAGCACGGGGGCAGCGGACAAACAGTCAGTGCACCCAACCATGGCGCGCGCGGGGCGCTGCCGTGGCCGTTCCACGACGGACTTTTTCGGCATCGCCCGAAAAGGCTCCGGTTCCCATCCATCTCAATACCCCGTCTTCAACAAATACCGGAGCTCAGAGCCATGATTAAGCGGATGCGATCCGCCTGGATCGGTATTGCCATGCTTGCCGCATGCTCATTCATCGCTGAAGCCGCCGAAGCGCGTGGTGCCGGTGCATCGCGCTCGTGCTTGACCAGCGCCGCCCGTAACCTGCTGTCGCGCATCGAACAGAACTTCGGTCGCGTACAGGTGATTTCGACCTGTCGTCCGGGCGCACGCATCCGCGGCACCGGCAAGATTTCGCGCCATGCCAGCGGCAACGCGGTCGATTTCAACGCAGGTTCCAAGAAGGGTGCCATTGTGCGCTGGCTGATCGCCAATCATCGCAGCGGTGGCACGATGACCTACCCGCGCATGAACCACATTCATGTCGATATCGGCCCGCGCTTCGTGTCGCTCGCCGGCAGCCGCACACGCGTTGCATCGCGGTCCCGCGCCCGCAACCGTTCCTATGCGGCTTCGCGTGCCAGCAGCCGTACGCGGACCGCTTCGCAGTCGCGAGCCTGGACCAAACGCATGGCCGTGGGCGCTGCCAAGAAGTCGCGTCGGCAGGCATCCAGCTCTTCCAGCGTTCGCCGCTAATCGCGGCCTAGAACTCACCCGGCAGCGTCTTGGCCTGGTACGTGCACAGATCGGCAATGATGCACCGCGGACATTCGGGTTTGCGGGCCTTGCAGACGTAGCGTCCATGCAGGATCAGCCAGTGATGAGCGTGCAGCGCATATTCCGGCGGAATGACGCGCAGCACCTGCTCCTCGACGCCCAGGGGCGTATCCGCTGTGGCTAACCCGATGCGGTTGGCCACGCGGAACACGTGAGTGTCGACGGCGAGTGTCGGCTCGCCGAAGGCGACATTCAGAACGACGTTGGCCGTCTTGCGGCCGACGCCCGGTAATTGCTCCAAAGCTTCGCGATCGCGAGGGACTTCCCCGCCATGCTCCGCGATCAGCCGCTTGGACAACGCGATGACGTTCTTGGCCTTGTTGCGAAACAGCCCGATGGTCTTGATGGCCTCGCGCACGCGATCCTCGCCCAGGGCGACCATCTTTTCCGGCGTATCGGCAATTGCGAACAACGGCCGCGTCGCTTTGTTGACGCCAGCGTCTGTTGCCTGCGCCGACAGGGCAACGGCGACCACAAGCGTGTAGGGATTGACGTATTCCAGCTCGCTTTTGGGTTCCGGATTGGCCTCGGCAAGGCGTCGAAAGATCTCGTGGATGGCCGCAGGCGTCAGCTTCGAGCGCGGCCGCCGTTTGGTCGCAGTTTTGCTGGCGCCGGTCGGCGATCGCGTTACTGATTTTGACTTGGCGCGGACGGGCGCGACCGACTTTTGCTTGGCGTCCATGCGTATTCCATCATGATGGGCGACCGGATAAGATGCTGTCATGGCTGAGAAACACTATGCCACGCAACCCGAATTCGGCTTCAGGGCGACCCTGTTCCCCCATCGGTCGCTGAGCCCGTCGGGTTTCGTGCTGCTGATGTGTGCCATCGGGCTGTTCAGCTTTGTGCTCGGCATGGCTTTTTTGATGATCGGCGCTTGGCCTGTGCTTGGTTTCTTCGGCCTCGACGTGCTGCTGATCTACGTCGCATTCAAACTGAATTATCGTTCCGGCCGCCGCTATGAGACGGTCGAGGTCACGCGCGAGGGCATGACGATCACGCGTGTCCATCCGGGCGGCAAATCGGAGACGTTCAATTTCAATCCGTTCTGGGTGCGCGTGCGGCTTCGGGAAGAAGAGGACGGGCGCACGCAGTTGAGCTTGGCCTCGCAGGGGCGCGAGTTTCTATTCGCGCAATTCCTCACCGACGACGAACGGCGCGACTTTGCCGGCGCGTTGAGCGAGGCGTTGATAGAGGCTCGTGGGGCGCGGATTTGAGCTTTGCTAGGCGCCCTCGATGCCGAATTTTCAGATGATCAAGAAACGGGTCGTTTGCAGCGGCGCGAGACACTAGGTTTCCGGCAGACGATCCACCAACGACAGGCTATCAGCCATGTTGCAGCAACTCGATACCCGATCCGCCATAACGTTCCGTGACGACACCGCACGCGATTACGACACGGTTCGTAGCGCGATCGCGTTTCTGACACAGACCTGGGAAGAACAGCCCGATCTGGATCGCCTCGCGCAGCATCTGCGCCTCAGCCCGGAATATTGCCAGAAGCTGTTCAAGCGCTGGTGCGGATTGAGCCCGAAGGAGTTCGTCCAGGCTGTCACAGCCGATCACGCCCGCAATCTGCTGGCCAACTCGGCAAGCGTGCTGGAGACAGCGCACGAGGTCGGCCTATCGGGCGGCAGCCGCTTGCACGATCTGTTCGTCGATCATGAGGCGATGACGCCGGGCGACTTCAAGCGGCGCGGCGAGGGAATTGAAATAGCTTACGGTTTCCATGCCTCTCCGTTTGGTGACGCGCTGATCATGGCGACCGATCGCGGCGTCGCCGGACTGGCGTTTGTCAACGAAGACACTGGCCAGACGCGCGAAGCAGCGCTCGCCGACATGACACGGCGCTGGCCACTCGCTCACTTCGTCGAGGCGCCGGATCAGACCGGCCCGCATTTGCGCCGTATCTTCGATCCGAGCGCGTGGAAAGCAGAGCAGCCGGTTCGGTTGATCCTGATCGGCACGGATTTCGAGATCCGGGTGTGGCAGGCGCTGCTGCATATCCCGATGGGCAAGGCGGTCAGCTATGCCGATATCGCGCGCTTCATCGGCCAGCCGACGGCATCGCGCGCGGTCGGGACGGCCGTTGGGCGCAACCCGATTTCGTTCGTTGTGCCCTGCCATCGCGTCCTGCGCAGCGATGGCGGACTTGGCGGCTATCACTGGGGGCTGACGCGCAAGCGGGCGCTGATCGGCTGGGAAGCAGGCCTTACACGCCAAGCGCAGTGAGGCCTGCCCACGATTATGAAAGCGGTGGCCTGCTCAGCCGGGCGGCGCCACGCTTGGATCGACGTTCAGCACGATCTTGCCGATGTGCGCGTTCGATTCCATCAATTCATGTGCCTTGGCGACGTCCTGCATCGGGAATGTCGCGTGGACGACCGGCTTGATGCGTCCTGCGTCTAGCAGCGGCCAAACCGTCTGGCGTAGTCCGGCCGCAAGAGCTGCCTTCTGCTCCGGCGACTGTGCCCTCAGCGTGCTACCGGTGACCCGCAACCGTTTCATCAGAATGGGTGACAGGTCGATCTGCACCTTGCTGCCCTGCAGGAAGGCAATGAACACCAGCCGCCCTTCACGCGCCAACGATGCAATGTTGCGCGGGGTTGTTTCGCCGCCGACCATGTCGAGAATGACGTCGACACCCTTGCCTTCGGTGAGCTGCTTGATCTCGGCGGCAAAGTCCTGCGTGCGATAGTTGATCGCCGCACTGGCACCGAGCTTCAGGCAGGCTGCGCATTTCTCGTCGCTGCCGGCGGTGGTGAACACCTTGGCGCCCAAGGCTGCCGCGAGCTGGATCGCGGTGGTGCCGATCCCGGAACCGCCACCGTGAACCAGGAAAGTCTCACCGGATTTCAGGTTGCCGCGTTCCGGCAGGAACACATTGCCCCACACGGTGAAGAACGTCTCCGGAAGGGCCGCCGCCTGCGTGAAGTCAAAGCCGTTCGGGACGGGCAGGCATTGCCGGCCCGGGATGACGCAATACTCAGCGTAGCCGCCACCGTTGGCCAAACCGCAAACGGCATCGCCAACGTTCCAACCGCCGCAATCTTCGCCGACCGCCACGACACGGCCCGCCACTTCAAGGCCGAGCAGGGGGGAAGCACCCGGCGGCGGCGGATAGGCGCCCTTGCGCTGCAGCACGTCGGGTCTATTGACGCCGGCTGCTGCGACTTGGATCAGCACGTCGCCACGCCCAGGCTGGGGCAGCGGCGAGGACGCGATGGTCAGGACCTCTGGACCGCCGGGACCTGTGGTCGCGACATGACGCATGCTGTCAGGGAGCTTCTGGGACATGGGACTCCCGCGGTTTTATCGATTTAAATGCGCGATCCGGCGGCTGTTACGCCCAGGGACGCTCACTCGCCAGCTTGTCCTCGTAGGACTGGATCGAGGTTTCCTTCTGCATGGTCAGGCCGATATCGTCGAGGCCGTTCAACAGGCAATGCTTGCGGAACTCGTCGATCTCGAACGTGATGGTGCCGCCATCCGGCCCGTGAATCTCCTGGTTTTCCAGGTCGATGGTCAGCTTGGCATTGGCGCCGCGATTGGCGTCGTCGAACAGCTTCTCGAGCTGCTCCGGCGTCACCTTGATAGGCAGAATGCCGTTCTTGAAGCAGTTATTGTAAAAGATGTCAGCGAAATTGGTCGAGATGATGCAGCGGATGCCACGATCCAGCAGCGCCCAGGGCGCGTGCTCGCGGCTCGAACCGCAGCCGAAGTTGTCGCCGGCAACCAGGATCTCAGCATTCCGGTAGGCCGGTTTATTCAGCACGAAATCAGGACGCTCGTTGCCGTTCTCGTCGTAGCGCAGCTCATAGAACGCCGACTTGCCGAGCCCAGTACGCTTGATCGTCTTGAGAAACTGCTTTGGGATGATCGCGTCGGTATCGACATTGATCATCGGCAATGGTGCTGCCACGCTGGTCAGCGTCGTGAATTTCTGCATGATTTCCTCGACCGGAGTGAGCCGCATGTACCTGGAGCGGCTCTAAAGTAGCACCATAAACGCGACAATGGCGGCCAAGGTCAAGCCGGGTCAGCGCACCCGCGGGTCCGCATAGCATTTCCGCATCGACTCGCAGCGGTACGAGCCGGAAAAATGCATGCTGGTGCCCTTGGCTGGGGCGATGAACTGGCACACTTCCTCCAGTCCTTCTGGCGTGAGCCAGCCTTCCCGCCGCCCGCGCTGCACCGCGAAGCAATCCGCCGTTTCTTCATCCGGACCGCGGAACTGATGGCCGCACTCATGGGCGAAGATCCACATCTTTACCGGCGTGGATACCCGCGCCATCAGGCGTGGATTGAGGATCAGAAAGCCGGGGTAGGCTGCGCCATAGTCGTCGAGCTGGGAGTCCAGAACGGTCGGCCGCTGGCCGCAAAGCATGCGCTTCCGGTCGAGGACCAGTTGGCCCGGCGGTACGATCTTGGCGTCGCCGCCGACGTGGCCGACGTATTCCTCAGGTGTTGGCGCTCCGCTGGCGCGCAGCGCCGCTGTCATGCCCAACACAGCCAACAGCATAAGTGTGAGCAACCCCGCCGATGCGTACAACTTCATGCCCCACTCGCCCTCTTCAGTCCCGTCCGGACTTTCCGGTATCACGTGCGTCTGCATGCATGGCGACCGGTCGCACCATCGCTTGCCTTGAAAGCTCATGCAACCGGTTTGCGGCAGCATGGCGGTCGTTATTCAGTCGCTCCGATGTCGCATGAGGCGCGTGGGCAAAAACGGTCCGCCCACTCTCCCTTTTTACGAATTCGCTTCAGCTTCCAAGCCGTACATGTCGTCGTCCGACAGTCCAAGGTGGTGGCCGATCTCGTGCACAAGCACGTGCGTGATCAGATGGCCGAGCGTTTCGTCATTGCCTGCCCAGTAGTCGAGAATGGCGCGGCGATAGAGAAACACCATGTCGGGCTGCCGAGGAAAGTCGGAGACACTTTGCCTGTCGAGGCTTACGCCCTGGTAAAGACCCATCAGCTCGAACGGATCTTCCATCCCGAAATGCTTCAAAATTTCGTCAGTGGCAAAGTCTTCCACGCGCACCACGACATTGCCGCAGGCGTCACGAAAACGAGCGGGGAGATTGTCCCAGGCGGCAGCGGCGATAGTCTCGAAATCTTCCAGGCTGGGCGCGCGAAGATCCTGCCATTTGCCGCTGTCCGTCATCGCCACCATCCGGTCTGAAATCTGCATCGGCGCCAGCACAGCCGCGCGCCGATGCAATGTTCAACCTATTTGGTTGGCAGGGCGCGGCCGGTCAATTGTCCGGTTCGACAACCGCGATGACCTGGCGGACGCCTACGATGGCGCGCAGCGCGATCTCGACGAGTTCGGCGGCGCGCGAGGTCACGCCGTTGAGACGTAGATCGATGATCAGTTCCGAACCGTCGCCGGATTCCCGTGAGGCATGGACGCGTGCCGGCACATAGCCGAGCTTGGCCACCGGCTCGATCAGGCGCGGCAACAGGCCCGGATCAGCCATGGCTGTCACGTAGAACAAAGCTTTAACGGATGGGGTTGGCGCCGTCTGAACCGGCGCTGCAACGGCAAGGGATGCCATCGGAGAAATCCTTCACATGCGATTGGAAATGAATGCGCGTCTAAGACCCGGCTGCTCTCAAGCGGCCGGGGCGCTAATTCGCCCAATAATCGCGATGTGAAGTGCGTGACACATGCGGGGATAATAACCGCGAGATGCTTAGCTTTCAACTAACTTGAGCGGTTGAGGCGGACCGTCGCAATGGACCTCAACGTTCAGGGCTTGCGGGCGATGAGCAGCAGTTCATCGAGCGTGAAATGCAACTTATCGCCGTCCTGGCGGGGCCGCAGATAGGCCGTCAGCGCCGGGCTCGCCTCGGTCAGCATAGCGTGCAATCTGGCCGTGGTTGGCTGATCGACGCCCATCCGTTCGGTCCAGGTGCTGAAGGTCATTTCCTTGGGTAACCGCTCCACGTGCGCGATTGTGAACCCCGTCTCGCTGACGATCCGACGCCATTGCGACGTGGTCAGGCAGCGGCCGTGGCTGGGGTCGCGCAGCTTCTCGAACGCGTTGTAGGCATCGGTGGCCTCAATCAGCTCACCCTCCGAATAGCCGGGGGTGGTTTCGGCATCGGGCGAAATGTTGTCGACTAAGCCAAACGTGCCGCCCGGCTTGAGCACGCGCCAGACCTCCGCGACGAAGCGCGGGACATCGGGGAAATGGTGAGGCGCGATGCGGCTGGTGACGAGGTCGAACGTGCCGTCATCGAAGGGCAGCGCCTCGGCATCGGCCTTGGCGGTTTCGAGATTGGTAACGCCGCGCGCCTTGGCCAGCTTACCGGCCTCGACCAGCATCTCGTCGGTGATGTCGCTGGCGATGACATGGGCGACGTGCGGCGCGAAGGCCAGAGCCGTATGGCCCGCCGCGGTCGCCACATCCAGCGCGCGCCAGTGCGGTTCGGGGCGCGCGAGATCCACGAGCCGCTGCAGGCTCGCACCTTTGGCATGAACGGGCGAGTTGACGTAGTTGCCCGCGTGCGCCCCAAACTGCTGTTCGACGAGAGAACGCGGCATCACCGGACCTTCCGAAAAACCCCGGGCAGGGATGCCGCCCGGGGTTGAGAGTGGATTACTGCCAGTCGCGAACGTCCACGAAATGGCCCGCGATCGCGGCAGCCGCGGCCATCCCCGGCGACACCAGATGCGTGCGGCCCAGACGGCCCTGACGGCCCTCGAAGTTGCGGTTCGAGGTCGAGGCGCAGCGCTCGCGCGGCTTGAGTTGATCCGGATTCATGCCCAGGCACATCGAGCAGCCAGCCTCGCGCCAGTCGAAACCGGCGGCCTTGAGGATCTTGTCGAGGCCCTCGGCTTCGGCCTGGGCCTTCACCAGCCCGGAGCCCGGCACGATCATCGCGTAAACGTGCTCGGCGACCTTCTTGCCCTCGGCAATGCGGGCGACTTCGCGCAGATCCTCGATGCGGCCGTTGGTGCACGAGCCGATAAACACGCGGTCGAGCTTGATGTCGGTCATCTTGGTGCCCGGCGTCAGGCCCATGTACTCCAGAGCGCGCTTGATCGAGGCGCGTTTGGCCTCGTCGGCAGCGCTTTCCGGATCCGGCACGAGGCCGGTGATCGACACGACGTCCTCGGGGCTGGTGCCCCAGGTCAGGATCGGCGGCAGCTTGGCGGCGTCGAGTTTGATCTCGCGGTCGAAATGCGCGCCCTCGTCGGTGCGCAGCGTGTCCCAGTAGCGGCGCGCCATATCCCAGGCTTCGCCCTTGGGCGACTTCGGCCGGTCCTTCAGATAGGCGTAGGTCGTCTCGTCGGGAGCCACCATGCCGGCCCGGGCACCGCCCTCGATCGACATGTTGCAGACCGTCATGCGGCCTTCCATCGACAGCGCACGGATCGCCTCGCCGGCGTATTCGATGACGTGGCCAGTGCCGCCCGCGGTACCGATCTCGCCGATGATGGCCAGCACGATGTCCTTCGCCGTGACGCCGGCCGGCAGCTTACCGTCGACCGTCACGCGCATGTTCTTGGCCTTGCGCTGGATCAGCGTCTGGGTCGCCAGCACGTGCTCGACTTCCGACGTGCCGATGCCGTGCGCCAGCGCGCCGAATGCGCCGTGCGTCGAGGTGTGGCTGTCACCGCA
>JAEZBU010000103.1 GCA_023426855.1 Pseudomonadota bacterium
GATCGGCGAGGTATTGCACTCCGGCGGGCCCCATCAGGAAGTGATTGAAACTCACAACCCGGATCCCTTTGAGTGGCGTCATTCAGCGTCTCCCGTGTACAAATCATTGCGGCGACATCCTGCGCCGCCCCCCATTTCGTTTAAGATACTGACCGTTCAGTATTTTATTGTCAACACGCGGAGCCACCGGTATGACTCAGGGAAATCACCTGAATTCACGATGCCGCAGGCGTGCAAAGCAGCGCTGCGGCGGAGGACATCCACATGACCGTTGTTGTCTCTGAGCGTCAAGGCGCGATCCGGCTGATAACCGTCAACCGCCCGGACAAGCTCAATGCGCTGAGCTTCGAGGTCTTCGAACGGCTCGATGTGGCGCTCACCGAGGCGCTCGCCGATCAGGCGACGCGGGTGATCGTATTCACCGGTAGTGGACAGAAGGCGTTCGTGGCGGGCATGGACGTCTCGGAGATCGCCGGCGCCGACACGCTGCAGGCGTATCGCACCATCCGTCTCGGCCAGGGATTCTTCCAGCGTCTCGCGCAGGCACCCAAGCCAACCGTCGCCATGGTCAACGGTTACGCGCTCGGCGGCGGTTTCGAACTGGCCTTGTCGTGCGATTTCATCGTCGCCAGTGAAAGGGCCCGTTTTGGCTTTCCGGAGATCCGGCTGGCGACGTTCCCCGGCTGGACCGGCACTCAGATCGCCAACCAAAAGATGAAGCCCTGTTTTGCCCGCGAGATGATCTTCAGTGGCAAGCACTATCAGAGCACGGAGTGCGCCGACTTCGGCTTCATCAATCGCATCGTACCCGCCGATGCTTTGTGGGACCGCACCAGGGAATTTGCCGAGTTGTTCACCGACAAAGACCCGGTCGCACTCGAATTCACCAAGCGTCTGATGCAGCCTGCGGCAAGCCCTCAGGGCGACACTGCGGTTCACCTGGAGGCCGCGCTCTACGCGCTGAACTTCGGCATGCCGCACGCTCGCGCCGCGTTCGAGGATCTCAAAGCCCGCTTCGGCCAGAAGTAGCGTTAGACTTTTCGCCCATTGTCGAAGCAGGCGTCACTCATCCAGGTTCAAACGCTTTCTATAGGTCGACAAAGACAAACCCAACAGCCGGGATTCACCAGGCACAAACCCCGGGAAAACAATTGGTATGGCGAAGGCCGTCGCGCGCAAGCTGAACAAGAAGACCCAACTCCGTGAAGACAGCGTCAATCGGCTGACCGCCGCGGCGTTCCGATTGATCGTGTCCAAAGGTTATCAAGCCTGCACACTGCAGGAGATCGCGGAGTCGGCGGGGCTGACCAAGGGTGCGATCTTCTTCTATTTCGAGAATAAGGAAAATCTGCTGCTGCGCCTGCTCGACATCGCCGAAGCCAATATCGTCGATCCGATGCTCGCGCATCTGGCCGAAAACGACCGGCCGGCGCCGCAGAAAATCGCCTCCTTCTTCCGCTTCACATCCAAGCAGGGCATCGATCGGCCAGACGAGTTGCTGTGCCTGATCAAAATGTCGATCGAGAGCCGGAACAGCACCGACCTAGCTGACCGGCGCATCGTCGAGATTTACCAGCGGATCTATCAGGCGCTGGAGGAGACGGTGATCGCCGGCAAGGCCAAGGGCGAGCTGTCGGTCCACCTGGCCCCGAGGGAGTTCGCCACCCTGGTCGTCGCGACTTGGCAGGGCATGATGCTGGAATGGCATCGCCTCAGCGGCAACATCGACGGCCGCGTGTTCGTTCGCACCGTCTGGCAAACCTTCCTGGAAGGTATCCTGCTGCCGCCGAAAGCGTGACGCCGGCTCGTACGCACGGCATCACGCAAGCTTCCCCTCGTCAGGACGACTGCCGGACTTCCGCGATGAGATCGCGCAGCGCGATCCCGGCAGCATGCCGGTCCCAAATCGCATCGCCGACAGTGCCGGTGTCGCGCAGCATCCGTTTGCGCACCTTGTTGGTCGGCGTGCGCGGCAGGGCATCAACGGTCTCGATATAGCGCGGCACCATGAAGTGCGGCAGCCGACCGGCCAGATGGCGCAGCAGGTCGAGCGGCTCGAAGGGCTCATTGCTGGCGACACATAGCTTCACGTCGTCGTCGCCTTCCATGCCGGACGGCACACCGACCGCGGCAGCCTCGCGAATGCCGGGGAAAGCCAATGCTGCGACCTCGATGTCGTAAGATGAAATGCTCTCAGCCCGCCGCCGGATGCGATCCTTGATGCGGTCGATCATGAAGAAGTTGCCGGCTTCGTCGCGCCTCCCCGCATCGCCCGTGTGGAACCACAGATTGCGCCAGGCTTCCATCGTCTCGTTCGGCATGCCCATGTAGCCGGACATCGTCAGCCACGGATATTTCGGGCGCACGACGATTTCTCCGATCTCGCCGTCCGGCACGTCCAGGTCCGAGTCCGGATCGACGATCTTCATCTCATACCAATCGGCCATGACGACGCCGCACGAGCCCTGCGGGCGCTCTCCGTCATAGGGCCAGGGCGTCCACGACGGGCTGGCGGTTTCCGTCATGCCCCACATCTCGATGCCGCGCAGGTTGAAGCGCTCCTCGAACGCAACGCCGATCGCCCTCGGCAATGGGGAGCACATCAGGCGGCGGATGCCGTGATCCTTGTCGAAAGGCGTCGGCGGCTGCGCATGGATCATCTCGATCATCGGCCCGTGCGCGATACTGATCGTCACGCCTTCGCTGCGGATGATATCCAGCCAGCGCGACGCCTCGAACCTGCGATCGAGAACAATCCGCGCGCCGGCCGCAAAGGTTGCCAGTACCGCCATGTGCTTGCCGGCGATGTGGTTCATAGGGTGGGCGCAGTAGAAAACATCGTCGCGGGTCAGGCGGGCGTGAACGATCACCTGCTGCGCGTTCATGCAGATTTGCGCGTTAGGCAGCACCGCCCCCTTCGACGGTCCGGTAGTACCCGAAGTGAACATGACGGCAGCGGGGTCCGACATCTTGACGGTGCCCGCCGGCAGTTCTGTTGCCGGGGTAGCGATCAGATCCTCATAACGCAGGATCGTCACGCCCGGCCAAGCGGCCCGGTCGACACCGCTGTCCTCACCGACCAAGATCAGCGTGGAGAGTTGCGGCACCGCGTCCGCGACTTCGGCCAGATGCGGCAGCAGTTCCACCTCGGCCATGATGACGGCCGGTTTGGTGACGTTGAGGAGATGCCGCAGGATATCGCCGCGGTAGGTTGGGTTGATCGTCACGTCGATGGCGCCGACCAGCGCCCCGGCCATCCAGCCGTGCAGGGCCGGCAGCCCGCTGCCGCACAAAATGCCGAACGTATGACCAGTCCGGGCACCCGCTGCAACGAGCGCATGCGCAAGTGCTGCGGAACGCAGGATGAACGGACCGTAGGCCTCACTGCCACCGCCGACGATTTTCACGAACGGCCGATCGGCGCTATCGGCCAGCCGGCTCTCGGCAACATGGCGAACGGTCCAGCTTTCCAGCGGACCCAAGGGCATCTCGATTGTCTGGGACATTTGATTTTCGCTTCTGAAGGGACGTTTCCGCGCGCTGTCCATGTGAACTGGCGACCGCTGCCTTGCGGCGCGGGCCGGATTTCGGACGCTCTCATGCCACGAACAGGCGATGCTCAGTGCTGACTGCCCCGCCTCCCCGGCCGTGGCTTCTGCTTACGCTTTATACTAACTAGTAAGTAAATATGCCCCGTGTCCAGGGGGATGCTTACAGGGCGAGCCGGAGCGGTCGCCCACCGCACCTCAACCCAGCAGCACGCGGTTAGCAGCAAGCAAGCCGTTAGCGCAACATCATGGGTACCCACAGCACGACCGCTGGGAACACGGTCAGGATGGCCAAGGTGATGAGCAGTGGCGGATAGAACGGGATCATCGCCTTCAAGAGCTGGATCATCGGTACCCCCGTCATCTTTGACAGCAGGAACAGCGACAGCCCGAACGGCGGGGTGACCGTACCCATCATCAGGTTGAAGACCACAACGATGCCGAGATGGATTGGATCGACGCCGGCAGCCACGACCGGGGGCGCGATGATCGGCACCAGCAGCAGCGTTGCCGTGGTCGAGTCCACGAACATGCCGGCGATGAAGAAGATGACATTCACGATCAGCAGCAGAACCAGCGGATTGTCCGAAATATCCCGGAACCACGTGCTGAAGTTCTGCGGCACCTGCTCTACGGCCAAAATCCAACCAAACATCGCCGCCGCACCGACGATGATGAGCACCGCCGCGGAAGTCCGGATCGTCTCGACCGCGGCGGCGTGGATGAACTTCAGGTTCATGTCGCGATAGAAAAACGCCGCGATGAACAGGATGTAGACCACGCAGACCGCCGACGCCTCAGTCGGCGTGAAACTGCCCGACAACATGCCGCCGACCAGCACGAACGGCGTGAGCAACGCAGGCGATGCGGGCCAGAAGGCGTTCCATAGTTCGCGTATGGTCGGCCAGCGCGCCGAACGCGGATAGTTGCGACGGATGCCAACAATCGCAACGGTTACCATCAGCATGGCAACGCAGAGCAGTGCTGGCACGATGCCCGCGACCAGCAATTGCAAGGCAGAAATCGACGTCACCGCCGCATAGATGATAATCGGAATGGAAGGCGGAAAGATCGGTCCGATTATTGCCGAGGCACCCGTCAGCGCCGCTGCGAACGGAACGGGAAACCCCTCGTCTTTCATCGCTTTGATTTCGATCCGGCCAATACCACCGACATCAGCCAGCGCCGAACCGGATACACCCGAGAAGATCAAACTTCCGATGATATTGACCTGCGCCAGTCCCCCTGGCAGGCGCCCGCCCAACGTATTGGCGAAATGATAAATCTTGTTGGTAATACCCGCGGCATTCATGAGATTGCCGACGAAAATAAACACTGGCACGGCCACCAATGGAAACGAGTCAAGCGCGTACAGCACCCGCTGGCCGATCGTCGCGAGCGGAATATCCGTCCACCAGATATAAGCGAGTGACGGTATCAGGATCGCGAAAACGACCGGAAACCCAAGGACGAAGAGAATAAAGAAGAACAGCAGGACGGCGAGACCGAGATCCATGTGAGTTCCCTATGCGCCGACCTAAACGATCTGCGGTCCGCCGTCCGTCGGCGGATTTTCGCGCCGTAGCGCAAACCACAAATACCCAATTGCAGCCGCACCAAAGCCAATCAGCATCGGAGACGCAAACAACCAGAACGGAATATCGAGCGTTGGCGTACGCGTTCCAAAATTGCGAATAATGGAAAGCACACCTGCCCAGGCGATAATCACCAGCGTCGTCCCACTGATCAGAAGAATGATCCGCTCCAGACCGCGCCGCATCAGGCCGGGCAACCGATCGACAAATTCACCGAGGCGGATTTGTTCGTTCGTCGAAATGAGCAGCGGCACACCCATGAATACAAGAATGATCAGCCCCCAGCGCGTACCTTCCTCAAGGCCGATCAGCGGACTATTGAAGAAATCGCGCAGCACGACCTGCAAAACGGGCAACGCGATAAGGCTGGCCAGCGCCAGGACCGATATGGTTCCCAGCACGACTTCGACGAGCCGCCAAAGTGATTTCATGATGTGCCTGATGAGAATAGAGCGGACGGATCAGGCGGCACCGGTTTCCCGATGCCGCGCTTGACCCGTCTGAGGCCTAATCTTTGATTTCGGCGAGCTGCGCCAGATAAGGCGCCCAGTTCGGAAAATCCGCCTGGATCTGCTTGCCAACAGACTCGCGGAATCCCTTCAGGTCGAGGCCGCTGCTCTCATCGATAATGGTAACGCCGGCCTTTTTCAGGAAATCGATCTCGCCTGCCTGGTCGTCCTTGGCCCACTGCAGTGACCGCTTACCCATTTCATCGAAAGCTTCCTGCACCAGTTTGCGATCCGCTTCCGGGATTCCCTGCCAGGCCTTCTCGTTGACGAACACCGCCAACACGGATTCCATGTGGCTCGTCATCGAAATGAACTTATTCGCCTCGTACATCCGCTGCGCGATGATGTTGTTGAGCGGATTTTCCTGACCTTCGACCAGCCCGGTCATGAGCGCCGGCATGATCTCGGAAATCTCGACCGGCGTCGGGATCGCGCCCATGCCCTTGATCATGGAATTCCAGAGCGGGATCGGCACTGCGCGGAATTTCTTACCCTGCATATCCGCAGGCGACTTCACTGCGTATCGCGCAGAAAGCTGACGGGCACCGCGATAGAAATTGCCTACGATGCGGACGCCGCCTTTTTCGATCAGCTTTTTATTCATTTCCGCCAGAACGGGCGAGGTCGCCTCACTGGTCGCGCGCATGGCGTGTTCGGGAGAGCGATATGCGAAGGGCGCGTTGAAGACCGCAACATCCTTCTCGATGCGGTCGAGGGATGAGAAATCGTGGTGTCCCATCTGAACCGAATTGATCCGGATGCCGTCGATCATCTCCGAGAGATTGCCGAGCTGGGACCCCGGAAATAACCGGAATTCGACGCGGCCGTTGGTTTTCTCAGTGACGAGCTTGGCCAGCTCGGCGGCATATCGGGTCTGGGATTCTTTCTCGGTTCCGACGTGCGCATAACGCAGCACGACCTTATCCTGGGCCATTGCCGTGCCGGCAACAGCGACGGTTATTGCAGCGTACACCGCTGCACGCAACACATGCATAGTCGTTTCCTCCATCAGCGCGGGGGTTTGTTCCCCTCTTGCGAGTTAAAAGTCATACGTATGCTGCGTTAGATGTGCAATTAGGATCGCTATTGCTGCGCCAAATCTCTTTCGTCGAAGCCAAACTTTGTGGCGCGATGAGTACAATGAATTGTTCAATCGCAGCACGGGGCCTCTGACTATGATTGGGCACAAAGGCTGACGGGTTCTGGCCGATTTAGACGGGAGCTTTGGGCCCGACTCGGGACGTCTCGCCCACCGACACCACCTGCGATTGCGGCTATCGTGTGGCTTTCCGGCGACCACAATGCTGACAATCCGTACTAGGTTAATACCCAGTTAAGCGTTGTGAGGGAGTAGCGTCCAGTGTTCAAGAACGTACCTGCGTTTGTCGCGTCGGCAGCGGTTCTGCTTGGCGCGGCGTCAGGGCCAGCCGCTGCGGCTGACCTATTTGGCCGCGACTATCGTGGCTCGGTAAAAGATGCTCCCGAATATGCCTTTAGTTGGACCGGCGTCTATGTCGGTGGTCATGCCGGCCTCGCCGTCGGCGACGCTAGTGGCAATATAGCTGGAACTCCAATTACCGTTGACGTCGACATGAACGGCGCTATTTACGGTGGCCAGGTCGGCTTCAATTACCAGACCGGCAATACCGTTATTGGCATCGAAGGCACATTCTCCGGCGCCAGTCTCGATGGCAACTCCACCTGTATAATAGGTCCACTCAACTGCCAGGCTGAGGTGGAATGGACTGCCACAGTTGTCGGTAAGCTCGGCTACGCGTTCAATCGCACAATGATTTACGCGGTGGGCGGCGTCGCATGGGCTGAAATCAACAGCGATGTGGACATTATCGGCATTCCTCTTGCCTCGGCCAGCCAAACGCATACCGGTTGGGTCGCCGGTCTCGGCATCGAGCGCGCCCTGTCCGATCGCGTCTCTGCCAAGATTGAATATAATCATCTCGAATTCGGTAGCGAAACGCACCTTCTGGGAGGCGTCGTGCCTGTCAAGGTCGACGCCAGCTCGGACGTGATCAAGCTCGGCATCAACATCAAGCTGACAAACTGAGCGATCGCGCTACACGAGTGAACCGGGCGGCCGTACAGCCGCCCGGCCATGCACCAACTTTGCTTGCGTTAATCCGCGATGCAGCGAAACGTTGATGTCGCGCGCTGCGCACGTCGCGACGAAGATTGAATGGCCAGAAAGGTCACCGCTGCCTTGCGCGCCAGAAACATGCGCTGAAACTGCGCGAAGTCGAGCAGGGCTACAAGCTGCTCGATCTGCGGGCGCGTGATCATGCGGTCGGCCTCCGAAACATCTCAGTCCGAAGGGCGGCCATTTTCTCTTCCAGCACGTCCAGCAAAATCCGAAGCGTGTATGCGCCGTCGGCTTCCAGCATAACCAATTGGCAGGCTTTCACCAGCGCCTCAGCGTCATCGAGCTTATGTTCTGCAGCGATCGCGTACGCCAGAAAGCTGTTCGCCTTCTTCTTGCTGATGGCGCCAACGCCTGCAGCGCATCGACCTGCTCGGCCATGAGGTCCAGGATGGTTTGCAGGTGGCCCTCGTGCGCAGGCTCCTCCTGGAATCGCTGTGCGGCTTCAAGCAGGGCGGATAGCCGGAAGCCGATCTCGCGGACGGCAACGACGCACGGTCCTGCGACTCGCACCACGTCGGGCTCGATCACGGTTGTCTCGATTGTTCGTTTTGTCTTGGTGGCCATATGAACCTCTCTCATTGGTTACCCGTGGCGTTAGCCGCAGGGCAGTTGAGAGGTTCTCGGCTTGGGAATTCTCGGCCTAAGCCATTGAATTCATTGGTCGGGGCAGCGGGATTCGAACTCGCGACTTCCTGCTCCCAAAGCAGGCGCTCTACCAGGCTGAGCTATGCCCCGAACCGAGAATTCGCGGTCTTTCTAGCAGATTTGGCTGTTCCTGCAATTGAACATTGCGGAACAATCAGGCAACTCGATCGCCGCAGTCTACAAAGCCTGCTTTTCGCGCCTCACATCGCCTTCTTCGAACCGCGACAGCCGGAACTTGGTGAGATCCAGCGAAGGGTTGCCCTTCACGATCCACTCGGAGAGCTGCTTACCGACCGACGGGCCGAGCGCAAAGCCATGACCGCTGAACCCCGCAGCGACAAACAGGCTGCGATTCTTATCTGGCTGATCGATGATCGGGATGACATCCGGCGTCAGGTCGATGCGGCCGGCCCAGGTGCGCGACAAACTCATACCTGATAGATGCGGGTAAAGCTGCTGGAAGGCCGCCAGATTGCGCTGGACCTTACTTGTATTGACGCGCGGTTCCGGTAGCGGCCTCGCAGCCGCCTCGGCACTCAGCATCGCGCGCGCCTGACTGATGAAGTCTCCACCGATGGTCAGGCGCAGGAGACGCCAGTTGCGCTTATAAGCCGGAAGGAAATGGCGCAGATTGCTGAACGACGCAGGCGTGATGTTGTAATCCGCGCCCAGCCCGCGATAGCCGTTGCCGAGCGTAAAGCTGCCATCGACGTTCGGGCGATAGGCGACACGCGGCCCCCACATGGCAATGCCCGTGAACGGCTGCGATTGCGTGGTCGCGCCAACGGACGACGTCACCATCTGGATCGGCAGATTGTGTCCCAGCTTGAGCGCCAGCGCGCGCGCACCGGCACCGCCCGCGATCAGAACCGTGCCTGCCGCGCATCGGCCATTGAGCGTGACGACACCCGAGATCCGCCCACCGGAGGTTTCGACCTCCAACACCGGGACGTTCTCGTAAATCTTGGCGCCGGCCTCGCGCGCGGCGTCGGCGATCGTGCGCGTCGAGTTCGGCGGATCGCCATGCGCGTCGTCGGACGTAAACAAGGCGGATCGCCAATTCCCGGCCAACTGTGGAATAAGCTCGGCGATACCGGCCCGATCGACAACGCGGGTAGATAGTCCGAATTGTCGGGCAAGCTCGATGCCGTGATGGACACGCTCCTCATCGTCAGCCGTTTCCGCCGGAACCAGAATGCCGCCCTGCGTATAGCCGGTTGCACCGCGTCCGTACTGCTGCGTCAGGCTTTCCCACTCGCGCTTGGCTTCAACCGCCAGCGGCAGCTCAGCCTCGTGACGCCCTTGCTGGCGAATGAAACCCCAGGCGCGGCTCGACTGCTCCGACGCTACCGTCGCGCGCTCGAACAACGCCACGCGCACACCCGCCTTTGCGAGATTCCACGCCGTCGAACAGCCAATGATACCGCCGCCAATAATGGCGACATCCACCGCGTCGAATTGATTTCTCGCCATGGGCCTAACCCCAGACCTGCTCGAACACGCGCAGGAAATTTCCGCCCATCACCTTAGCGATATCCGCGTCGCTGAAGCCGCGCCGCTTCAGTGCCGCGGGCATGTTCGGGAAATCATCGACGATGCCAAAGCCCTTGGCGTAGATGGAATCCATCTCGTACTGCCCGACGATTTCCGGGTAGCGGCGGCGGAAGAAGCGCTCGAAGCGGACATAAGACTCGCCCTCGAACATGTCCGAACCGATGCCGACGTGGTCGATGCCGTACTTCTCCGCCACATAGGCGACGTGGTCGATCATGTCGTCGAGCGTCGGCGGCAGCCCTTTCTGCTTTTCGCAGAACGGCGCGTAGGCCGTGATGCCGATGACGCCGCCACGTCCGGCCAGCGCCTTAAGCAATTCGTCCGTGGCGTTGCGTGGATGGTGCGTGAGCGCCCGCACGTTGGCGTGCGTGATGACGGGCACGCGCCGCGTGAACTCGATCGCCTCTCGCGCCGTGCGCTGACCGGCATGCGCCAGATCAACCACCATGCGGCAGTCGTCGATCTCGCGGATGCAGACGCGGCCATACTCGGTCAGGCCGTTATCCGTCGGCTCGAAACAACCGGCGCCAAGCGTGCTCTGCTCGTTATACATCAGCTGAACGATGCGCTGGCCCAGCTTGGCCATGATCATGATCAGCGTCGGATCACCCTCGAGCTTGGAGTCGAGCCCCTGATTGCCGAAGATGATGCCAAGGCGCTTTTCGGCCTTTGCCTTATGCAGATCCGCGACCGACTGGATGTGTATTAGCCGTGGCTCCAGCTCGAAGTAAGACAGATAGCCATGCACGGTGTGCAGAT
The DNA here is from genome assembly GCA_023426855.1 of Pseudomonadota bacterium. Classification (GTDB taxonomy): domain Bacteria; phylum Pseudomonadota; class Alphaproteobacteria; order Rhizobiales; family Hyphomicrobiaceae; genus ZC4RG25. The sequence goes on from JAEZBU010000103.1 coordinate 10,769, forward strand.
AGGCGCGGAAATCATCCGCGCCCTGCCCCACGCCCTTGATGCCCATCGTCACGTTCATCGCGGTGATGCCGGCGGCAATCGCGCGATCGAGCCAAGGCACGCCGTTCAACGGCGGTGGTGGAACTTGCGCCGACGGCAGCAACGCCGCCGAACCCATTCCATCAATGATCATCAGGTCGGACATTTTCGTATTCCTTGGCTCAATCCCGCGAACGAAAGCGTGCCGCTATTTGCGCGACATCAGCTTTCCGCCGCTCGCCCAGTTTTCTTTTGTAACGTCGTCAAACACGACCCAAACCGACTCCGGCTTAGCGCCGCCGAGCTTCACCAGGGCTTCCGTGATCGCCTCGGCCATGGCGGCCTTCTGGTCTTCCGTACGACCTTCGGTCAGTTCCACTTTCACGTAGGGCATCGCTTTCACTCCTTGCTTGAATGATGACTTTCAAAACGGCGGCTGGACTACCACCCCAGCGCATAGGTTGGCCGGCGCGGATCGGCGCCTGCTGTGCGTACACCCGTCGTGGCATCATGACGAACCACGCACACGGACCCGGCCCGCCAGTTCATCGCCGGCCAAGGCTGGGCGTCGTGGCCCTTGCTGGCCAACGCCGCTATAGTCGCCGGATCGATCGGATCCTCGACCATAAGTCGGTCGACCTGGATCTCATGTGGCTCGAATGAGGACTCGTAACTGAAGGTCGCGAAACGTGGTGCCTCGACTGCGTTCTGCAGCTCCATGCCGAACAATTCGATATTGAGGAAAACCTGCAGCATGGCTTGTGTCTGCACGTCGCCGCCTGGCGTTCCGAACGGCATCACCGAACCGTTCGAAGAAATGGCCATGGATGGGTTTGGCGTCAGGCGCGGCCGTCGCCCAGGCGCAATCGTTGCGGGATGCCCAGGGATCGCCCACGACTGGCTACCGCGCGACGACGGACAAAGCCCGGTGCCCGGAATGACCGGCATATTGTTCGACGCGTCGCTGGGGGTGGCGGAAAACGCATTTCCGTGGCGATCGACGACGGCGACGTAGGACGTATCGAGCGTCGGATCGACACCCTTCGGAAGATCATCCCCGCCAGTCGCGCGATCGGCTGTCGCACCAACAGGCAAACCGGATTCCGGAAGCCCGCGGATGGCATGATCCGGATCGATCGCGCGAACGCGCGCTTCCGCGTATGCCTTCGACAGCAGCGTATCGCCGGGAACGTCGACGTGGCGCGGATCGCCGAAATGGGCGGCGCGGTCGGCAAACGCCAATTTGATCGTCTCGGCGAGGACGTGAATGTAGTCCGGTGAATTGTGTTTGAGGTCCGCGATGCCGCTGGCCTCGACCATGTTCAGCATCTGCAGCAGCGACGGTCCCTGGCACCAGAACCCGCATGAATGGATTTCTGCGTCGCGAAACGTTGAACGCAGCGCCGGTTCAACCTCGGCCGAAAATCCGGCCAGATCGTCCATCGACAGGAAGCCGCCATTCTGCTCGTGGTAGGCGACGATGGTGCGGGCGATGTCGCCTTTGTAGAACGCGTCGCGCGCAGCCTGTAGACCCGCATCGCGCCCCCCCGCAGACGCGGCGCGGGCGAAGTGTTCGCAACGGCGCAGGCCCCCGATGCCGTCCGTATCAGTCTTGGTGGCGGCGCCGAAACTCGCGAAGCGTTGACCACCAGCCTGTCGACGGTCAAAGCCCTGCTCAACCGCAAGGTCGGCAGCATCCTCGATTTTTAGCGCAGGCAGTCGGCGAGAACGACGCGCTTTACCTGCATCGCGCCGCGCTGGATCAATTCTCGCGCCACTGATCACCGAGCCGGTAGCCCGTCGGAAACGGATCGGACGGATCGAGCACATACTGATGCAGCGCCGTGATCCAGCCGCGGCCCGAGATTTCCGGATGCACCGCTGGCCTTCTGGCCACCGTCGATGTCCGCAAAATGCGCCCCGTGAACGTCGTGCCGATAATCGATTCATGCACGAACAGTTCGCCCGGCTCGATCAGGCCGCGCGCATGCATCACCGCGAGCCGCGCGCTGGTTCCAGTGCCGCAAGGCGAGCGGTCGTGACGGCCTGGTGACACGATCACGGTGTTGCGCGCCGTCTTGACGCCGTTCTCTGTCCTGAGCGGCGCGGCAAACAAAGTCTGGTTGATCGTATGAATTTCCGGGTTTTCCGGATGCGACACCGGGATCTGCTCGGCGGCCGCCTTCTTGATGCGCTCACCGACATCGACCAACGCCGCAGCCTCCGACGGCACGATCTCGAAGCCCAGTCCCTTGGCATCGGCGAGCACGTAGAACATGCCGCCATAAGCGACATCCACCTTGATGGTACCAATGCCCTCCACCTCGATCGGATGATCGAGATGCATGGCGAAGCCCGCGACGTTCTCGAACGTCACCCGTTCGCATTTGCCGTCGCGACACGTCGCCTTGACCTTGATCAGCCCGCCGGGCGCTT
>JAEZBU010000141.1 GCA_023426855.1 Pseudomonadota bacterium
TTACGATCCACCACCGTCACCGACAGCCGGTCGGCGCGCTCCAGCGGCGGCGGGCCCAGCGCATCCATCGACAGCCGCACTGCCGCGTACAAACCAAGCGGCGGCAGCAGCAGCGCAAGCATGAGAACGGCGCCGATAATCCAGCGCCGCCTCCCCTTTTTCGTGATCGCCGGTGCGACGATAGTCACGTGTCGTTACTCCCGCGCCAGGATCTCGAGCTTGCCGGATGCCGTCCGGGCGAAACGATCCGGACGATACATATCCTCAACGGTCGCCGCCGGATGCACAAAGCTACCGGGTGTAACCGCCCTTACCATGTAGGCAACGGTTGCCGACGATGCAGCCTTCTTGGATGCGTCATCGCCATCGTTATCGCCACCTTCGCGGTTCGTTTTCGCGAAAAGGTTAAAGGCAGCCACGAAGCGATCGTCGCGGAACTCGGTGTGCTCCGGCTGGACTGCGGATTTCAGCCACTCGAAGCTCTTGAGGTCCGCGCTGTCGATCAGACGCGGATTTTCGATCTCGAGGCCCGCTGGCAGACGATCCACCAGCATGACGCGGCCGCCGGCCGTGTTCGACTCGATCTTCAGCACCACCACGAGGCGATCGGTCTGGCGCAACTGGCCATCGCCGCCCGTGGCGCTCTTGAGATCGACCGGCTTGCCGTCGAGCGTGTAGTAGGCGCGCTCGATGCGGAAGTCGCGAGCAATCGGCGGCTCCGGCGTCAGAGCCGACCCGATCACCGAGATCACCGCATCGACGGCGGCGTCGCTGTCGTTCTGGATCACCAGGCCGTCCTTGGTCACCTCAGCCACCGACAGGCTGCGATTGAGGTTGCCCTTGTGCGCCGCGCCGTTGACCGAGAGCGCCGTCTCGCGGCTTTCCTCAGCCAGCGCACGCGCCGCCAGCAGCATCCACGCCTGTTCCTGCGTCGAGGTGTAGGTGCGCGTGTTGTGCGCATCGGCCAGCGCACTGGCCAGACGCGCCGCATCGTCGCGAACAACGCGGGTCTCGCTGGCCAGCGTCACCAGAGCCGCGCTGTCACGCAGCCTGGAGCCGAAGTCCTGGCGCAGCGCCGCATCCGGTTCAGCCGTGCCGAGCGCCTGGCGGAACACGCGCTCCGCCCGCTCCCGATCACCCAGCATGGCCAGCGCTGCACCAATCTGCGCCTTGGCCAGCGGCGTCGAGAAGCGGTCGATGCGGGTATCGGCGTAGTAACGCAGCTCGCCGATCGGCGCCCGGCCATTGCGCGCCAGCACATAGAGTGCATAAGCCCGCGCTTCGCCGCCCTTCTCGAAGTCCTGGGCATAGCTGACGAAGTTCTGCAGCCGGTCCAGTGCCTGCCCGAAGGCCTGCTGCTTTACCGGGAAGCCCTGTTCGCGTGCCCGCGTCAGGAATTCCGAGACATAGCTGGTCAGCCACATATCAGCGCCGCCCGGACCCCAGATGCCGAAGCCACCCGAGGAGTCCTGCATCTCGAACACGCGATCGATCGCCTTTTCGATGCGGGCTTTGAGCTCGCCGTCGCGCGGCAGACCCGACTGCACGGCGAGCTGGTTGGCGTAGAGCAGCGGCAGCGCGCGGCTCGTGGTCTGCTCGGCGCATCCATAGGGATAACGGTCGAGCTGGGTCAGCAGGCCAGGCACATCCAAGCTCGCCATCGGCCCGACACTGACGGCAACGCGCGTCTGGCCGGGGATCATGTCGGCGACCAGATCGGCACCGAGCGTGATCTTGCCGCCCGACGGCGCGAGCTTGCTCACCGTCACCCGGCGGATATCACCGGCCGGCGGCTTGACGTCGAACGACAGGCGCCGCTTCACCGCGACACCTGACGCACCGCGCGCCGTGATGTCGTAGGTGAACGCGCCAACGTCCTGCGGCTTGATGCTGAGACGCTCAGCCTTGCGCTGGTCCATCGCCAGCGTGACGCTGCGCGACAGCACGGTAGCCGGGCTGCCGTTCGGCCCCGTCTGCTCCACCGTGACGTCGATGGCACCAGCGGGACCTTCCACGTTGTGCAGGTCGATCTCCAGACGTGCCTCGTCGCCAAGCGTCAGGAAGCGCGGACCGGACGCGGTCAGCGCCACCGGATCGCGCACGATGACGTCAGCCGTCGCGTGCCCGACCTTGTCGTTGCTCCAGGCCACCGCCATGACACGCACGGTGCCATTGAAGTCCGGCATCTGGAACTCGGCCTTTGCGGTGCCGTCGGCGCCGACCTTCACGATGCCGGAGTACAGCGCGACGGTTTCCTCAACCGCCGTGTTGCCCTGCATGGCGAGACCGGCCGCATCGCCGCCCGAACGCAGCGTACCGCGATCCGCCCGCATGCCATCGATCAGCCGGCCGTAGAAGTCGCGGATATCCGTGCCGAGACGCCGCTGTGCATAGAACCAGCCTTCCGGTGCCGGTGCCTGGTAACGCGTCAGGTTGAGAATGCCGAGATCGACAGCCGCAACCGTCACCCGCGCTTCCTCGCCAGCCGCGATGCCGCCGAGCTTGACCGGCACGGTCAGCATGGCGCCCGAGCGGATCTTCTGCTCGACGCCGAGTTCAACGTTCAGCGTACGTGCGCTGTGATCCAGCGGCAGCCAGGCCACGCCGATGGCACGGCTCGGCATCCGCTTGGCTTTCTCGTCCATCGGCCGGTACAGCATGGCCGTGACGTAGGCACCGGGACCCCAGTTGGCATCGACGGGAATGACCACCTCGCCGCCACCCGCGGGCAGCTCGACCTCGCGGCTGGTCAGCAGACCTTCGCCGAGCACCGCGACCAGCGCACGACCAGCCTGCCGCGCGGTGATCTTCAGCCGCGCGGTGTCGCCCGCCTTGTACATCGGCTTGTCGAGCGCGACGTCCAGCATCTCCGGGCTGTCGGCGTTGTCGGTCGCAAACCAGCCGGCGCGGAAAATCACGCTGGAGGCCGGACCACCGGACTCCGCCGACGTCACTTCGAGCCGATAGCGACCCCAATCGACTTTGGAAGCAATACGGATCGACTGATCGGCGCTGACGTCAGTCGTGCCGTCTGCCACCTTGCGCGTCAGCGTCACCGGCTCATAGGTCCACTGCCCATCGCGGCTGTACCACTGCCAGCGCTGGTCGAGACGCAGCAACTGCCAGCGGACATTCTTGGCGGCCGCGCGCTTGCCGTCGGCATCGAGCAGGATCGCCTCGAACTCAGCAGTATCGCCTTCGCCGACCTGCAGGTCCTTGAACAGCGGCTTGATACCGATGCGCTCGGTCTTCACATCGACCGGCAGCGTCACGGAACGCTCGATGGTGCGCCCGCCCGGCTCACGCAGGCGCAGCAGCAGTTCAGCTTCCAAAGGACGCGCCGTGCGCGTGACCGCCGGCAGCATGACCGCCACATCGGCGCCGCCCTTGGCATCCGTGTTCGGCAGGCCTTCGAGCGGCTTGCGGACGGCCGTCACTTTCTCATCGGCGAGACCGAAGCTGTAGCCCGGATAGCCTTCGAGATCCTTGGTCGCCGCCTTGACGACGATGTCACCCTCGATAGCCAAGTTGGCGGCAGGCGAACCGTACAGATAGCGGCCCGCGATCTTCAACGTACCGGATTCTTCCGGAATGAGCGTTTTGGTCACCGGATCGATTTTCAGATCGAGCCGTTCGGGTACGAAGTCCTCGACCAGGAATGCGACGCTGGCCAGCGGGTCGGCCTTAGGGTCGGCATGCAACCGCGCGCGCCAGGTGCCGGTCATTGCCGAGGTGGCCAAACCGAGCGTCGCGGTGCGGCCACCCAGTTCCTCATTGGTCAGCGCAAATCGGCGATGCTCGACGCCATCGGGGCGCGTGACGATCAGCGTCGTCGGCATGCCCGCCGCCTTGCCGGCGCGATCACGCACCAGCGCGGTCAGAAACACATCCTCGCCTGGACGATAGACGCCGCGCTCAGCAAAGAGATAGCCGTCCAGCGGACCCGGAGGCTCGCGCCCCTTCACGCCGCGATCCGACAGATCGAACGCCGAAGCCGTGAGATCAAGGAAGGCATAATCGCCGGTCTTGCCCTCGGCCATCAGCAGGGCCGGCGCCATGCCGCCCTCGCCGCGCTTGAGCCCGGCTTCGAAGCGCACATAGCCGCGCGCGTCGGACTTGGTCTCGCCGAGCACCTCGTTGTTGCGCGCAACCAGCCGGACGCGCGCATCGGCAATCGGTTCAGCCGTAGCCAGCGAGCGCACGAACGCATGGATGCCGTCGTCGCCGGTCAACGTGGTCAGGCCGAGGTCGGAAACGATGAACCACTGCGTCGCGAGCGAATAGCCTTCATCGCGCCCCTGGGTCGGCTTGGCGATCATGGCGTAGACGCCTGGCTTCAGCTCCGGCACCGCGTCGCCGACCGGCACAGCCGTCGTCACTTCCTCGTTGAGGCGCGTCACGACATCCATCTCGCCTTTGTAGACGCGCGAGCCGGTGTTGTCCTTGAGCTGCTCCAACTCGTAGCTGGAAAGCTGCCGCTGCAGATCGCCATTATTCAGCGTAGTGGCAAGGTTGCGATCGCCGATGCGATAGACCTCCACCGCGATCTTGTCGGTGTTGATCGTCACCACCGGAATGCCGGACTGGCCACGGCTCGGCAGCACGTAGTTGCGTCCCGTGAACCGCACGGTGGGCGAGCGGTCGCGCACGTAGATTGCCAGCTCGGCCTGCTTTTCCAGCACCTCGCCGACATCGGACGGCACACCGGCGCGCACGTTCACTTCATAGCGCTTGCCGTGCGACAGCCCTTCAACGCAGAGCTGCTTACCCTCGGCCACCACGCCCTGGGCGTCCCTGCCATCGACGGAGACGAACTTTGCGAAGTCCTGGCCGCGCTGCAGGATTTCGGAGAACTGCACACAGACGCGCGGCTGGCTGGACTCCTGCTCCACCGCGTAGTCAACCATGCGGAAACCGTGCTCATTCCTTAACGTGTCGTAGGTCTGGCGGACTTCGGCATTCTCGGCGAGCGCGAGGCTGGTTTTCAGCGATTCAAGAGCCGGGCGCCAATAGGAACGGCGCTGTAGCGCCTGGCCGAGTACCGCCAGCGCGCGCGCCTTCATCGCCGGAGAGTTGGCCCGTTCATAGGCGCGATAGGCGGCGCCACTGGCATTGACGGGAAGATCGTAGCGCTCGGAGGATTGCTTGGGATCGGGCGTCGTCGCCAGCAGGGCGCTGGCCAATTCGATCCAGGCTTCGGCATTGTCCGGATCGACCACCACGGCCATCGCGAAGACGCGCGATGCCCCGCGCTGGTCGCCAGCAGCCTGCGCCTTGCGCGCTGCGGAAATGAGGTCCGGCACGCGGTGCGCCACCGGCTTGGCATTGGCTTTGATGGCGGTTTCGTAGCGCTGCGCATCACGAGCGATGCCCGTGTGCGAGAACTGCTTGACCTGCGCGACGGCGTAAAACGGAAGAAGAAGAGCTAATGAGAAAAGAGCGAGACGGAAAATACGGGTCATGGCACATCCCAAAACGAGCGGACGGACGACAAACGCGCGCACAACACGGACGATCCGTCGCGGCGGGCGTTCTCGAGTCACACTCGACCAATTTGGAATGACAGAACAGTGGCTGCCGGGCGCGGGCTATCGGGCAATCAAATCTTTTGCGCCTTCTTACCGGTCGTTACCGGCGGATGAGCAGGCAAGATAAAGGCAGCCGGTACGCGACCGCCTGCCTGATGGATCGTCAGCCGTGTGGAAGTTCGCCGGTCAGGCGGAGGTGCGGGTCGGAGACTTCACCGCGTTGCTGGCAACAAGCTGCTCGACCGATTGCGCGGGCACGATGTCGGTTGCTGCAGCCGTCGAAATCGCGCGCTCGAAAATCGGTTCACTGACTTGCCACAGGCGCTCGAAATAGAGCGTCGAACGGCGCGCGGTCTCGGCGCAATCGGCGGCATACAGTTCGCAGGCATCGCGGCTCGTCGGCTCGCGGCGCATGCAGTCGCCGGTCCAGGAGGTCGACGGGCCGAGCACAAGTTGCTCATGCGCGTCCTGCAGGCGGATATCGCGAGCCCAGCGGATCTGCAGCGCCCAGTCGGAAACGCGGCAGGCTTCCGCAATGCGCGCAGTCTCGGCCGTTCCCAGATTGGCGAAGATGGCGCGGACTGCAAATCCGCGCATGCTGGCGATGGAGCCCATGGTCAGGATCGTTTTGGCAACCGGGCTCTCGGCCGAACGGGCAACCAGCAGGCAGGTGCTGTGCGCAATCGATGCACTACCCGACCACGCCGCGCCGAGATGTTCGACGACGAACTCCCTGAGCTTCGTCTCTTTCTCTTCACGCTTGACGACGGCAAGACGAGGAATGGAGTTCTGGGACATGCGGGATCCTCTTTGGTTCACGCCTTGTTAGGGGCATGAACGGCCTTCCAACCAGGGCAGCTGATGGACCAATTAAAGGGGGATGGCGGTTAAAGATTGATGAGCGGAAGATCGATTGTGGATCAGATTGCGACATGCCTCGTCGATGCCGCGATACGGTCCCCGAATTGCCACGACTGCCACCGCCCGACGGGTGGGGTTGGACCGCGATCACGTTGATCTAAGGTGTCCGGGACAACGCGCCTTTCGCAGCCGATATGAACCAGCGCCAACTAGCCCTTTCATTGCGCTGCCTTACTGGCGCGATCCCGGACGCCGTCGTGCACAGGCTCGAAGCGACCCACGGTAAGCAGATGCGTGCCTGCATCTCTTGCGAGTATATTGCATCGCGATAAGGCTATCCGGGAGTGGCCGGGATCGGCAGCGTGAGGACACCGGAAGAATATGCAGGTGTCGGGGCACGACCACGATCGGAAGGCGACCAAGCACGGCCGCAAACATCCAGCCAAGGATGTGGCCCGGATCGATAGGATCAAAAGGATAAGGGAAATTGGCTGCGACGCCGCCAAGGCTCCACAGACTATTGGGCAGCACAGGCGCCGCCCACGTCGGAAACAACGGGACGCTTAAAGCGTCTGCATCAAAATGAATAGGCCCACGCCGATAACCGGACCAAGAAGCGTGGCGACTAACATCACAAGCAACGGCTTCGCCGTCATGACACTACCCCGCACCAATACAACGCCGCTCGAAGGCAACTCCCCTCCTCGAGCTTACACATGTGTCAAATGCGCCCCTCAACGCAGTGACACGACTATCATCAGGATACACCCAATTGTGAGATAATGCACCTGGAAATTGCAAAGCTTAGGCTTGCTTTTGGTGCGGTTATTTTGCAGCGCGGTTCCGGTGTCAAAAACGAGACGTTTTCAAATCCAATAAAAGCAACAAAACCCATACAATTCAATAAATTAACCACCTAACCTAGCCTGGAATTAGGTTCCTTCTAAATGTGTGGATAACTCAGATTATCGCCCTCCGCGCGAATGCAACATCACTGATTTGTGACAAAAATGCTACATTCATATGAAGCGACCCCAGGACGACGGATCACTTCATATCGAACAGCGGAAGCTGGCTCTGATCCTGCCCTTTGGTCTCGTGCGCGAGCTGCTCGATCCGATCGAACGGTACCTGCTCGGCCATGATCAATGACCGCTGCGCCTTTAGCGAACGCACCAGCCCTTCCTGCACGAGATGGAACTCACCGACCGTCTGGCCGGGCAGAACCGCGGCGGGATCCAACCCGCTCTCGCTCTGGAAAGCCGCCTTCAGCTTGCGCAGCGCGGTGTCTTCGCGAACACGGCCGATGAACCACGACGTGATCTGATCGCGGCTCTTGTAATCGAGATCGCCGGGCGACTGGGTCGCCAGCATCAGCCCGAGCCCCGCAGATCGCGCCCGCTTCAGCAGGCTCTGCAACGGCTCGGCCGTTGCCGGCTTGGCGTTGGCCGGGATGTAGAGGTCGGCCTCGTCGAACATGACAACCGCCTGCAACTCGTCGTTCGGGTTGCGCTGGCAGAAGCGCAGCGCTTCCGACAGGAACTGCGAGACCCAGAACAGGATGTTCTCATTGTCGCCGAGGAAGCCGGTGTAAATGACCGACAGCCGTGTCCGGCCGGGACGCGCAAACGGCCCAATACCCAGCAGCGACTCCATGCGCAGGTTCTCGCCACCGCCCTCGAACAACGACGAGTTGCGATGCCGCAAACTGTCAAGCTGTGCCACCAGATCACGGCGGATCTTGCCTGAAGGGTCCATGCGCTGCGTCAGATCGGTCAGCTCGGGATCTTCATCCTCCAGCAGATAGATGAGATCACCCAGCGTCACTTCCGTGCGCGAACGGCTGCCGAGGATCTTCAGCGCCACCGACAGCGTGCCTGATTGCTTCTGGTGTGTCGCCGAGTTCTTCAGATGCAGCATGTCGCCGAGCGCGGCGGCCGACAGATTGGCCAGAAGCTGCTGCTCGTGTTCGGGCAGCTCGCTGATGCCGGTCGGCAGCAGCGTAATCGAGATCGGCCGGCCGGACGAGCGGCCCGGCGTATAGACGGCAACGTCGATGGCGTCGGCCAGCTTTTCGCGCTCGCCGCTGCGCTCGAAGATCTCGTTCTCGTTGCTGCGCCAGACATCCGGGTTGGCATAGCTACACAGGTCGCCCTTGCGGTCGATCAGCACTGCCGGAATACCGCGCAGCAGCAATTGCTCGATCAGGCTCAAGGCCAGCGTGGTCTTACCGGAGCCGGAGCCACCGAGCACCGCCGCGTGCCGCTTGAGAACATCGCGGTTGAGCGTCACCGCCTTGCTGCGGCCGCCGATCTCGCGCCCGGCATAAATGCTGCGTGCGTTGTCGCCGCCCTCGTCGAGAATGACCGACAGCGGCAGCTCATCGTCATTGGCCGGCAATTCCGGTGGCGATGACGACCCCCAGCCGATCCAGTCGGCCCATCGCGCGCGGGGCACTTTATCCGCGTCCGGCAGATGGGGCGGCGGTGGCATCGCGTTAGGATCGTCCGGCGGCGCCGAGCTGTCGAACGTCGAGATGGTCGCGCCATACATCGACGCGTCATAGGCAGCCGGCGGCTGAGGCGTCGGCGCGACCGGCAACGGCGGCAGTTCAACCGCGGCCGGTTTCGGCTCGCTGCGCACGGGGGGACGGCCCATCAGATCCAGCCGCAGCATCTGCACGATCGGGATAAGCCCCGAAAGCATCTTCATCTGCTCGATCCAGCGCTTGAAACCCGGATCGAACCGATGATGGGTATGGAACTCGCGCACCATCAGCATCCGCTCCCATTCCGGGATCGGGATCAGGATCGAGCGGCCGCCGCCATCGCGGAATTTGCGGAAGGCCTGCGCCGTCTGGTTCTTTTTGTTCGGCGGGAAATCGCTGGCACGCAGCATGAAGCAGGCGCGCCCGCTCATATGCATCAGAACCTTGTCGAGTTGGCGCTTGAGGCCGCCGCCCTGCGTTCCGCGATTGCACAGAAACACGCGCGCGTCGAAGCTATGGCCCGCACTCTGCCCCGCCGTATGGCGGATCGTGATGTCGATGGCGGGCAGGTCATCAGCCAGCTCCAGCCGTTTGACATCGAGACCGACGGCATCGCCCCATTCGTCCTTGGCCAATCCGAGCGCCGCAACGAGGACGTCCATCAATTCCTGGTCGTCGGAGGGAATCTCGGCTTCCGAGGCCTGGGAGAAACGATCCCACATCTCGCGATAGTCGATGCTGCTGCCTTCCGGCTCGGCGTTCGGCTCGTCGTTGCCGGCCGCAAATCCCAGCGCAGCCGCCAGCGTGGAGATAAAGCCCGCCTTGGCCAGCGGCTCCTCCCCCTCCTCCTGATCGTCGGCGCTGCCATCATCCTGCTGTGCGCGCAAGCGGCCCTGCGCGTGTTCAAGCAGCCGGCGGGTCGACAGTCCACCGAACTCCTCAAAGAACTGCGGTCCGAAGAACGCCGAAGCGTCGGGGAAACTCAAACCGCCGC
>JAEZBU010000419.1 GCA_023426855.1 Pseudomonadota bacterium
CCCCCCGGGGGGGGGGGCGCGCGGCCCCCCCCCACGATTGTTTTCCTGAAAGCCCGGTCATGGCCCGTAGAGCACGCTGGGCAACCACAATGCCAAGCCTGGCCAGATGTACAGGAACAGCATGCAGATAATCACGATCACCATGTAAGGCATCATGCCAAGGAAGATCTGGTTCAACGTCACATGCTTCGGAGCCACGCCCTTCAGATAGAAGGCCGACATGGCAACCGGAGGCGATAGGAACGCAGCCTGCAAATTCACGAACACCAACACGCCCCACAAAATCGGGTCGATGCTGAAGTGTTGAAGCAATGGCAGGAAGATCGGCACGAAGATGACAATGATCTCCGTCCATTCAAGTGGCCAGCCCAGCAGGAAAATGATGGCCTGCGACAGGATCATGAACTGGATCGGGGACAGGTTCAGCGAGAGCACCCAGCCTTCGATCAGCGCCTGTCCGCCGAGGATCGCGAATACACCGGAAAAGAGTGCCGAGCCGACGAACAACCAGCACACCATCGAGGTAGTTTTTGCTGTCAGGAACACGGCTTCCTTGGTGCGTTGCCAGGTCATCGTGCCGGCGATAATCGCGAGCACGAATGCGCCTGCTGCACCGACAGCCGCGGATTCGGTCGCCGTTGTAATGCCGAAAAGAATGACGCTGAGCACTGTTATCGTCAGCATCGCCAGCGGAAGGATCGAGGTGGTCAGCAGCCTGATAACCTGCAGGCGTGCGCCATCCATATTCGCGTAGTAGCGCAGCATGGTGACCGCCATCACTGCGGTCGTGAACCAGAAGCCGATCAGGAAGTTCGTTGACGGGCCCGTGTCGGTCGGCGCCTCCGGCAACGGCGTGCCGCCCAGCGGTACGAGTTCGGGCGGCATTTCTGGCGCGGACACCTGCTGATGGATGACCACGTACCACCAGATCAGAGACAGGATGCCTGTGACCAGCGCGAGCGGCACGAGAGAGAAGAGTAGGCTTTTGAAGATGTGCCAGCGCGTGATGTATCCCGTGTCGGTACTGATCTGCATGGCGTGCTGCGGCGAAATCAGCGCGCGTACCAAAGCGCCCATGAGCTTGCCTGGATAAGCCTGCTGGAACGGCGCGACCCATTCGGGCACCGGCACCTGGATCATTTCCGCTGGCGGTTTTGGTGCGATTTTCGGGTTTAGTTTTGCCCAGCCGATGATGTAGATGAGGTAGAGGGACGACAGGAACAGACCAGGGAAGATCGCGGCGGCGTAGAGTTTGACGATCGACTGACCAGCAACCGCGGCGTAGACGATGATCATGACCGAGGGCGGTATGAGAATGCCCAGCGTCCCGCCTGCCGCAATCACGCCGGTTGCGAGCTTGATGTCGTAGCCCGCGCGGAGCATCGGGTGCAGCGCGATGACGCCCATCAGCACGACGACCGCACCGACCAATCCCGAGGCCATGCCCCAGAACGTACACACGATCAGGGTAGCGACTGCCAGCGACGCTGGCACGTTCCGGAACGCGAGCTGGATGGAGTAGAACATGCGGTCGACAAGTGCGCCGCGCTCCATCACGTAGCCCATCAGCACAAAGAGCGGAATCGAGATCAAAACATCGTTCGTCATGGTGCCGAACGTACGCTGCACCATGAGATCGAAGACGAGGTTGTCGGCAAAGGCCTGGCCTGACTTGAAGTAAGCGATGAAGCCGAAAATGATGCCGAGGCCCATCAACGTAAAGGCGGTGGGGAAGCCGAGCATGATTGCGACAACAATCAGGCTCAGCATCAGCAAACCGAGTGCGGGATCGCTCATTGCGGCTTACCTTCCCCCATGCCGCGCTGCCGTGCGGCTTCCTCAACACTCTTGACGTTCCGGGCTGCGAGACGGCTTTCCTCGTCAATGTGCTTGCTGTTCTGGATTTGCTGGTCGACGACATCGATCTCGTTGACATCGTGCAAACGGCTCGGCCACGAACCCGTCTTGAGGCAGGCCACGCAGCGCACGATTTCGGCAAGGCCCTGGAGCATGACCAGTGCGCCGGCAATTGGGATGATGGTTTTGAATGGATAGACCGGCGGACCGGATCCCACCGTCGTCAGTTCATTGATCCGCCAGGAATCTTCGGCGAACGACAGGCCCGCGTAGACCAGTGCTGCGATGCCGGGAATGAAAAAGCAGATGTACAGGACGAGATCGATCAAAGCCTGCATCCGTGGTTTCATCGAGCTATAGAGAAAGTCACCACGGACGTGCGCGTTTTGGGCCAGCGTGTAGGCACCGCACAGCATGAAGGCGGTGCCATACAGCATGTTGCTGCCTTCGAAGATCCAGGCTGTCGGCGCGTTCAAGATGTAACGCTTGAACACTTCGAGACAGACAACCAGCATCAGGAGGAAGATGAGCCAAGCGGCCGCTTTGCCGATCCACGTGCTGATGCCGTCGATCGTGTGAAGAAACTTTTCCAATGTCATCAGGAAAGACCCTCTCCGGCTGAGGGGCCGGTCGTAACGGGATCACGGCCGGCAGGCATGGACAGGGCATCGGCATTCGCGCCGATGCCCCTGCATTTCGCGTGCGCAACGTCAGCCTTTCTTGGCGACGCCTTGTGGACCGAAATAGTGATCGTAGGCCATGCGACGGCCGACCACCGTGTCCTGCTCCCACTGCGTGGCGCGACGGGCGAATGCGATCTGGCTCTCGACGATTTCCTTGAACAGCGGATTTTCGGCCGATTTCTTCTGGGCGACCTCGTCGTAGAGCTCAAGCTGGCGCTTCAGGATCGCATCGGGGGTCTTGTAGAACGCGACCTTGTCCTGCGTGCGCATCGTCTCGTAGTCCTTGGAATAGCGGTCGATCGCTTTCCAGGACATTTCAGCCGACGCAGCATCAACGGCGCTCTCGATGATTGCCTTCATGCTGTTGGGCAGTGCTTCATACTTGCCCTTGTTGAACATGATCTCGAACTGCTCGGCGTTCTGATGGTAGCTCTGCAGCATGCAAACCTTGGACACGTCGGGGAAGCCGAGCACCCGGTCCGAGCTGGCGTTGTTGAATTCCGCCGCATCGAGCAGACCGCGATCCATTGCCGATACGATTTCGCCGCCTGGCAATGCGTTGACGGCGGCGCCGAGCCCATTGAACAGGTCGATCGAGATGCCGACCGTGCGGTACTTGAGGCCCTTGAAGTCCTCGATCTTGGTCATCGGCTTCTTGAACCAGCCGAGAGGCTGCGTCGGCATCGGGCCATACGGGAACGACACCACGTTGGCGCCGATCGAGTCATATAGCTTGGTCAGCAGTTCCTTGCCGCCGCCATACTTGTGCCAGGCCAGCAGCATGTTGGCGTCCATGGCGTAGCCTGGGCCGGAACCCCACAGCGCTAGCGCGGACTGCTTGCCGTAGTGATAGACGAGAACGCCGTGGCCGCCATCGAGCGTACCCTTCGAGACAGCATCGAGCAGGCCGAAAGCCGGTACGACAGCGCCCGCAGGCAGCACTTCGATCTTGAGATCGCCGCCGGTCATGTCATTGACCTTTTTGGCGAAGTCCAGCGCGTATTCGTGAAAAATGTCCTTTGACGGCCATGTGCTTTGCCAGCGCATTGTGACCGGGCCCTGCGCCTTGACGACGGCAGGCGCCGCAATCGCTGCGGCCGCGGCCGTCGCACCGCCCGTCAGGAATTTTCGCCGTGAATGCAGGGCTTTCGCCAGCTTCTTCGTCACCATTGTGTTTCCTCCGGTTGTTATTGCGCCGATTGAGCGCCTTGTTATTGCCGTTCAGCAGTAAATCTGGTGTCTGATAGTTTCAAGTCTGAAAGCCGAACATCAGACTTTCGACGGGGGACTGCGGGATCCAGGGTGGCGCCTTTGGCACTCGCGCATTTTGCGATGCAGCAAGAGGAGCTGACGCTGGTTGATTGTGCTCTTGGGCGTGTGAAGTCTGGCCGTGTGAAGTGCTAAACACTTGCCGGCCTTGCCGATGTTATGATGACGGCATAAAGAAAACCGATGATGGCGAAGGGCCGCCTCGAACGCCCTATCCCGTGACCATAATTTCTACCAGGATCTCCCGATGAGCATTGCAGAAGAAACCCGCCTTGTTTCGGCCAAGGCGCTTAAGGATTTTTGTGTCGAGGTGCTGGTCAAGGTCGACGTGCCCCAAGACGAGGCCGTCGAGATCATCGACAATCTGGTCGAGGCAGACCTGAGAGGCGTCGAGTCCCACGGCGTTGTGCGTATGCCAATCTACGTCCAGCGCCTGGCCGCCAAGGCGACCAATCCACGACCGAACATTCAGATCGTGCACGAAACGCCGAGCACCGCTGTCGTCGACGGCGACAATGGCATGGGGCAGATTGTGAGCATCCGTGCGATGCAGATCGCGATCGATAAGGCGCGCGCTGGCGGCGTTTGCGCCTTTGTGTCGGTGCGAAACAGCAATCATTTCGGTGCGGCGGCAGAATTCGCGAAGATGGCCTGCCGACACAACATGATCGGATTTGTGACCACCATCGGTGGGATCAATCATATGGTGCCGTGGGGTGGTGCCGAAGCGATGCTCGGCAACAATCCCTTTGCCATCGCGATGCCCGCCGGCGATGAGCGTCCGATCGTGCTCGATATGGCCTGCTCGGTCGCCGCGCGTGGAAAGATCATCGTGGCGGCCAAGGAGGGCATCGCGATTCCGCCCGATTGGGCAGTTGGTCCCGACGGTCAGCCGACCACGGATGCCGTCGAAGCGTTGAAGGGATTCGTGCAGCCGGTCGGTGGGCCGAAGGGCTATTCATTGACGCTGATGATCGGCATGCTCAGCACGATGCTATCGGGCGCTCATTTCGGTCGCGAGGTCACGCATATGTATGACGATCTCGAGCGCCCGCAGAATATTGGCCACCTGTTCGGTGTGTTGCCTGTCGATCTTTTCGAGGACGTGGAGCACTATAAGGCGCGCATGGACAAGGCGATCGGCGACATGCGCAACGCGCGACGGGCGCCTGGGGTTGAGCGCATTTTCCTTCCTGGCGAACGCGAGGAAATCAGCGCCGATGCTTTCAGGCGCGATGGCATTCCGCTCGGGCTTGGCGTGCTGGCGGATT
The DNA here is from genome assembly GCA_023426855.1 of Pseudomonadota bacterium. Classification (GTDB taxonomy): domain Bacteria; phylum Pseudomonadota; class Alphaproteobacteria; order Rhizobiales; family Hyphomicrobiaceae; genus ZC4RG25. The sequence goes on from JAEZBU010000419.1 coordinate 5,081, forward strand.
TGAACGAAATGGGCAGCCTGTATGGCGCCAAACTCGTGCCCATGGACGCGTAGCAGCGGGCATCGGGGCGCAAATTACCCGCAGCCAGAGCAATTGGCTGCGGGTGATGGAGACGGTTCGTCTCTCAGCCATCAAGGGCCGGGCGGGAATTCGCCAATCCCGATCAATTCCGCGCCGATCTTGTCGAAGGCGTGGATGAACAGGCTGTCCTCTTGCATCAAGATGATGTTGTAGTTGGGTTCGCCTGCGGCCCAACTGCACCGCTTTTCGGGTGCATTCAGAATGATCTGGTGATTGCAGCCGCGGCCCGCCGTGAACGGGATGCCGCCCGGAAACACGCCATTCATCGGCAGGTGGATGTGCCCTAGGAACAGATGGCGGATGCCGCCTTTGTGCGCCTTCAGGATATCGAGAAACGGTTCCGGTTCGGCGAGGCAAATCTGGTCGAAATGCGCCACGCCGAAGCGCAGCGGCGGATGATGCATGAAAATGGTGGCCGGGCGGTCTTCTGCTTCGGCCAGCCGCGCCTTCAGCCAGTCCAGACGCTTCTCGCACAAGCGTCCGCCGCTCCAGCCGGTCTCATGCGTATCCAGAAAGAGCAGCCGGCCGATCCGGCCTGGCGCGTCGAGATAAGATTGAACGAACCCATTTTCGTCGACCGGGCTGTCGGGAAACCGGGCGAGGAAACTTGGCCGCCGGTCGTGATTGCCGAGCATCAGACGCACTGGCATCGGCAGGCGCGCCGCGATCGGTGCCAGCACGTCGTAGGCTTCCGGCTCGCCGTAGTGCGTGAGATCGCCGGTGATCACCGCGAGGTCGGCGTCGGGATGGCGCTCGGCCACATCGTCCACGACGATGCGAAAACGCTCGGCGGAGTTCATGCCATAGATCGTCTCGCCGGGCGGGCGGACGTGAATATCGGTGATGTGAATGATCTTCATGGTCAGCGTCCAATGCGCAAAGAAAAGCGTGCGGAACCGCATCGGGCCCCGCACGCCTCGAAAGCTCTTTAGGAGCCCTTCATCATCTCGTTGGTGGCTTTGACGATCTCGGCGAGACCGGCTTCCGCTGTTTTCTCACCGCGCATCACTTGGGCGATGATGTCACGCTGCGCGCGCCAGATGCGCACCGTGTTGCCACCCGGATAAGCGCCCCACGGGCCAGCGCGCTCGATCTGCTCAACCGGCGTCTTGTAATTCGGGTTCTTGGCATAGAATGGGCCGAGATAGGCATCTTCCGGGGCGCGCAGGTTCGTCGGCAGATAGCCGGTCATCTCGACGACGATCTTCTGCGCCTCGGGGCTCGTCACGAACTTGATGAACTCCCATGCAGCCTTCTGTTTGGCAGCATCCTTGGTGAAGCTGACCACCGCGTTGCCGCCGGTCGGGATGCGGCCGTTGGCCTGATCCGCGATCGGGAACTTGGTGGTGCGCATGGCGAACTTGTCGCCGACCAGACCGGTCACCTGGGTGAGGTTGCCGGGCGAGGCGAAGTAGATGCCGATCTTACCGGCGCCGAACTGCTGACGGCTCTGCTCCCAGTCGATGAGCTGCATGCCGCCATCGGTCACCATGCGGCGGAAGGTCTTCATCGCTGCCAGGCCCTGCGGGCTGTCGAAGGCGATCTGGTTGTCGTCGGTCAGCAGCTTGCCGCCGGCCTGCGTGACCATCGCCTCGAACAGCCAGCCATCGGGCCAGCCGTGCACGTCATAGGCCATGCCGTTGATGCCGGCCGCCTTGTCGTTGATCTTGCCGGCCAGCTCGATGATGCCGTCGATGGTGGTTGGGAAATTCTCCGGATCGCCGCCGGCCTTCTTCACCAGATCGGCGTTGAAATAGACGATCGGGTTGGAAGCGTTGAATGGGATGCCATACTGGGTCTTATCGATAACGCCGAGCGCCAGAAGGCTATCCGCGTAGTTAGCTTTCGCGAAATCGGAACCTTCCGCCTTCAGCATGCCGCCGAGGTCCACGATCTGGTCGCGCTTGGCCAGCGTGCGGGCCAGCTCTGGCAGCAGATGATAACCCGAATAGAAGATGTCCGGGAGCTGATTGGTCAGCGCCGCGCGGACGATGGTCTGATGACCCTCGTCGTAGTTGGGCGAGGGGGCGCGGAACTGGATCTTGATGTCGGGATGCTTCTTCATGAACTCGGCGGCCACCGGCTCGTGGAAGCGCGCGAAGCTTGGGAAGCAATACAGGACGTCCAGCGTGACCTGTTGGGCCTGGGCCGTAAAAGGTACTGCCGTCGTCGCTGTGAGGGCCGCAGCCAGCATCAGTGTTCGTCTTGAAACGATCATTTTAGGAACTCCGCTATTTTGAAAAGAATGGTGCTGTTTCTTTGCGCGGGCCGACGCGATTGCCGGCCCGCATGCTTTGATCGCCGAGCGTCAGGCGCCTTTGATCAGTTCTCGGGTGACTTTGACGACTTCGGCGAGACCGGCTTCCGGTGTCAGTTCCCCGCGCATCACTTTTCCGATGAGGTCGCGCTGCGTGCGCCAGATGCGAACGGCATTGCCGCCCGGATACGACGACCACGGACCGGCACGCTCGACCTGCGTGATGGGCGCCTTGTAGTTCGGGTTTGCCTCGTAAAACGGCCCCAGGAAGTCCGGTCCCGATGCGCGCAGGTTCGTCGGCAGATAGCCGCTCATCTCGACGACGATCTTCTGTGCCTCGGGACTCGTTACGAACTTGATGAAATCCCACATCACCTGCTGGCGCGCGGGATCCTGGACGAACGTGATGACAGCATTGCCGCCCGTCGGAATGCGTCCGGCCTGCGGGTTGTCGATCGGGAATTTCGTCGTCCGCAGTTCAAACTTGTCACCGACGTTCTTGGTGAACTGCGCGGTGCCGTTCGGTGACGCGAAGTACATGCCGAGCTTGCCGGCCGCGAACTGCTGCATGGTCTGATCGCGATCGATGACGCTCATGCCGCCTTCAGTGACGAAGCGGCGGAACATCTTCATCGCTGCGAGGCCGTGCTCGTTGTCGAATGCGATGTCTGTGCCGTCCTCGGTGATCAGGCGGCCACCGGATTGGCTGATCTGTGCTTCGAAAAGCCAGGCATCCGGCCAGGCATGAACGGCATAGGACATGCCATTTATACCGTTGGCGGGATCATTGATTTTGGCCGCGAGTTCAACCACACCGTCGAACGTGGTCGGGAAATTCTCAGGATCGCCACCGGCTTTCTTCACCAGATCGGCATTGAAGAAAATGATTGGATTGGAGGCGTTGAAGGCAATGCCGTAGAGTTTCCCTTCGACTTTGCCGAGATTAAGAATTGAATCGGCGTAGTTCGCGGTGCGGAAAGCGTCGCCTTCTTTCTCCATGAAGGAATCCAGCGCAACGGTCTGGCCGCGTTTGTTCAATGTGCGCACCAGTTCCGGCAGCAGGTGATATCCGGAGTAATAGATGTCCGGAAGCTGGCGCGTCATGGCGGAGCGCAGGATACTCTGATGGCCATCATCGTATCCCGGCGCCGGAGCGCGGAATTCGACCTTCACGTTGGGATGCTTCTTCATGAACATTGCCGCGACCGGCTCATGGAAGCGGGCGAAATGCGGGATGCAATAAAAGACGTCGATCGTCGTTTGCTGCGCAACCGCAATCCGCGGCATGGAGATCGCAGCGGCGCTCGCGCCTGCGCCGGTGAGAACGGTTCTTCGGCTCAGTTTCATCTTTGGTGCTCCTGGTTTTTTGGATTGAGTTCAGCGCACGGCAAGACAGCGCGCGTGCTCGGTCATTTGAGGCCAGTCATGGTGATGCCCTGCACGAAGCGGCGGCGCGCAATCAGGAACAGGAGCACAAGCGGCGCGGTGATGATGGTGGCGCCTGCCATCAGGCTTCCGTAGTTGGTGCCAGACTCGGAGCTCGCGAAATACAGCATACCGAGCGGCGGCGGCGCATATTCGATCCGCTGGATGACGATCATCGGCCAGTAGAGATCGTTCCAGTGCGCGACGATCGAGAATATCGAGAATGCCGCAATTGCTGGCCACGCACTCGGCACGACGATGCGCCAAAGAATTTCGGTTTCACTGACGCCATCGACGCGGGCGGCTTGCAGGATTTCGTCCGGGAAGGTTTTGAAAGCCTGGCGGAACAGAAAAATTGCAAAAACCGAAAGGAAAAACGGCAGCATCATCGAGAAATAAGTATCGAGCAATCCAACGTGCGCGAGCGATAGGTACAAAGGCAGCGCCGGAACTTGGATGGGTACGCAGAGGCCTGCAATCACCAGCGCGAACAGGAGGCCGCGACCTGGGAATTTCATCTTCGCGAGAGCATAAGCGGCTGGAATGGCCACCAGGAGCTGCACGATCAAAATGCCGCCGCACACGATCGCGCCATTCAGCATGAAGCGGAGCAGGGGGGCTGTCTTCAGTGCGTCCGAATAGTTTTCTATCGCGTGGAACGATTGCGGGATCGGGTTCAAAGACGACGTGAGAATTTCATGGGGCGCGCGGATGGACGTGAGCAGCATCCACACGAATGGCAGCAGCATGATCATTGCGCCGGCGATCAGCGTGGCGTGCGTCAGAACGAGACTGAGTATGCCGGATGCGGAGATCGGGGCAGCAGAGTCATGGGCGGAGCGGTCGGCGGAAATGGTCATCAGTAGTGCACCCGCCGGTCGAGTTGAAATGCCTGGAAGACAGAAAAGACCAGCATGAATGCGAGGAAGATCACGGTCAGCGCCGCTGCGTATCCCATTTTGAAATATTGGAAGCCTTCGAGATAAATCGCGTACAGCAGGACTTCCGACCCGTCTTTGCCTTGCGTGATGACGGCAACGGTGTCGAACACCTTGAAAGCCGTGATCGATGTGGTTACGGCGACAAACATCGTCGTCGGTGCAAGCTGGGGCCATGTCACGGTCAGAAACCTGTTGATCGGTCCGTTGGCACCATCAACAGCCGCGGCGTCATAGAGGTCGCGCGGAATGGCGGATAGACCGGCCAGAAACAGCACCATATTGAAACCGACGATATGCCAGAGGCCAATTGCGGCCAGCGTTGGAATGAGCAGCGCCGGATCGGATAAAAATGCGCGCTCGGAAAACCCGAGATCGCGGAAAAGCGCATTCACCGGGCCAAGTCGAGGATGCAGGACGAATTGCCAAACCGCAGCCATGGCAATGATGGTTGCCGTGACCGGTAGGAAATAGATCACTTCATAGAAGCCGCGCGTCCGCGTGCGGCTATGCACCAGGATCGCAACCAGCAGACCGAGGATGACGCCACCGGGGAGAACGATGGCGACATAAAGCAAGGTATTGGTGATGGCGCGGCGAAAGACCGGGTCGGCGAATGCCTTGGTGTAATTGTCGAGGCCGACCCATGTGATCATGACGGCGCCCAGCTCATAATCCGTGAAGCTGAGCACGATCAGACACGCGAGGGGTGCGAGTACGATGGCCACCAGCAGAATGGCGGCTGGCGCCGCAAACGCGCCGCCGGTCCAGGCTTCACGAAAGCGGCGATAGCGCATAGCGCTCACCGCGGCCGGGGCAAGTTCCGGCGTGCCCGTTAGAACCGCCATTACGCAATCGCCCGTGCTGGGACCCGCGGCATGGCGGCGATTTCGCCGGTCTCGTTTGTAGTGGTCATTGCAGCGCGTCGGCCGCTGGCGTCAAAAACGTGCATTCGCTTCGCGTCGAGCGCGACGGAAACGGTGTCACCGACGCTCAGCTCCGGCCCGTGTTCGGACGCATTCGCTATCCGCGAGATCAGCGAAACATCGCCGGCGCCTTCGAGGTCGACATAGATCAACCGTTCCGAGCCGTGATGTTCATTGCGGCGCACGCGAGCTGCCAAGCGGGATGTGCCGGCGGACTTCAGGCTCACCGCTTCAGGGCGAATGCCGATTGAGACGGATTGGTTGAGAAGGCCTGATACCTTGGCGGCCAAGTGCTGGTCGCGCAGGATGATGCGGCCCGATGAGTCAGTCTTGGCTTCCAGCACGTTGATGGCCGGTGACCCAATGAAACGGGCAACCGCCAACGTTGCCGGCCGCTCGTAAAGTTCGGATGGTTTGCCGACCTGAACCAGATGCCCGCCGTCCATCATCGCGACGCGATCGGACATCGTCATCGCTTCCACTTGATCGTGCGTGACATAAATGAACGTTGCACCGAGGCGGCTGTGCAATTCAGACAGTTCATCGCGCATGTGTACGCGGAGCTGTGCATCCAGGTTGGATAGCGGTTCGTCCATCAGGAACAGCGTCGGCTGTCGCACCATGGCGCGCGCGAGCGCGACGCGCTGACGCTGACCACCGGAAAGTTGCCCGGGTTTGCGATCGAGCAATGACTCAATTTTCAGCTGAGCGGCGACCGCA
>JAEZBU010000163.1 GCA_023426855.1 Pseudomonadota bacterium
GGGGAGACATCCAAGCGTCCGGGGCAGCCAGGCAGAACACGCGGGTGATCCGAGGCGGAATTCCGCGTTCCTGCCCACCGTTGTCTGCTCAATCACATGCGGATGAGCTTTTTCCTATTAACCGATCTTGATTGCCGGGCTGCCGCGTCGCCGCTTCCCGGTTGATGGTGGAGCGGCTGTGCGCTAGACGGCAAATGGCTATATGGCGGTCGTCTGACGATATAGGACAGCCTCATGACCTTGGTGGCGCATTTGATGAAGGGCTTGCAGTCGAACGACCGGGAGACGCGTTCGCCCCGCCTGACGTTGTGGCGCCTGATCGCCGGCGCGATTTCAGGCGTGCTGCTTGCGCTGATGCCGACCGTCGCCTCGGCTGCCGACGCCTGCCAGGACGCGTGTGAGCAGCGGTACTACCAGTGTAACGTCGGCAGTGGCTGGGCGGCGGAACGGACCTGTGCCGAGCACCGCAGGACTTGCTCTGCGGCATGCCCCGCGCAAAAGCACGCGGCCATCGCCTATTCCAGGGAAACGCGCGGTTTCGGCTCATCGACCGAACTGCCGACGCGTCAGGCCGCCGAAGCCAAGGCGATTGCCGAGTGTGCCGCAACCGCTTCATCGCCGGCAGACTGCAAGGTCGTCGTGTGGTTCTATAATCGCTGCGGGACTTTGGTGCTCGGCGATCCGACTGCTTATGGCTGGGCGCACAACCTGCAACCGGCCGTGTCGACCAAGGAAGCGATGGATCGCTGCAAGGAGTTCGGCGGCGAAAACTGCCGTGTCGTGCGCGATTTCTGCTCGCGATAGCGGCTCGGGCTGTCGCGAAGCGCCTCCAGTCTTTGCACAAAACCCATGCAATGTGATAACGTAACGCATGACGCCTGTAGCCAGGATCATGGACATGCAAAGAGCCGCCTTCCCGACGCCCGGACATAACCATTCGCCCTGTATGAAGCAGGCGATCGATCGCGCACAGCGTGCATTCGAGGACAAGGGCTTGCGTCTGACCGACCTCAGACGCCGCGTGTTCGAGGAGATCGCAGGCTCGCATCACGCAGTCGGCGCTTATGACATCCTGGAGCGGCTCGGCAAGCAGGGTGAGCGGCTGGCGCCGATTTCGGTGTATCGCGCTATCGATGCGCTGCTGAGCGCCGGCGTTATTCATCGCCTGGAGAGCCGGAACGCGTTCTTTGCCTGCCACGCCGCGCATTCGGACGAAACGGAGCTGCTTGTGCTGGCCTGCGAGCGATGCGGCCGGGTGGCGGAAGTCGCTGGCGGACCGGTGTTCGAGGCCATCGCCAAGGCAGCGCGTGACGCCCGGTTCGCGTTGAGCCGTACCGTTGCCGAGGTGTCGGGATTGTGTGCCGATTGCCAGGCAGCGCGGCCCGCGGCGTAAGGACGGCTTTCATGCAGGACAAGTCGCCCATGCCGCCTGAGACTTCCACGCGGTCGGCGCCAGCGGGGCATCATCACGTGGGCCACCACCATCACCATGGCCAATGCGATGGGCATTGCCACGCGCATCATCATCACCATGGCAATGGCGAGCGGCCGTTCTCTGTCGATGCGCTGCTCGGCGCGCGCGACGTGTGGATCAAGCGCAATGGCCGCAGCATCCTGGAAGGTATCGACCTCGACATCCGTCCTGGCGAGATCGTCACGCTGATCGGTCCGAATGGCGCTGGGAAGACGACGCTGGTGCGGGTGCTGCTCGGCTTGATGGCGCCGGATCGCGGAGCGGTACGTCGTAAGTCTGGTTTGACCATTGGCTATGTGCCGCAGCGCTTCGACATCGATCGCGCCTTGCCGATGACGGTGGCGCGGTTCCTGGCGCTGGCGGGGCGTGTGACGCCTAGCCAGATCGAAGCGGTTCTGAGCGAGGTCGGCGCAGCACGGCTTGCAGGCCAGCAACTGGCCAATCTGTCGGGTGGTGAACTGCAGCGGGTGATCCTGGCGCGCGCGCTGGTGCGCGATCCGGCTCTGTTGGTGCTCGATGAGCCGGTTCGCGGTGTCGATTACGTCGGCGAGGCTGAGCTTTACGGCTTGATCGGGAAACTGCGTACGGAACGCGGTCTCGGTGTGCTGTTGGTCTCGCACGATCTGCACGTGGTGATGGCGCAGAGCGATCGCGTCATCTGCGTCAACCGGCATGTATGTTGTTCCGGTGTGCCAGAGACGGTGGCGCGCGATCCCTCGTATGAGCGGCTGTTCGGCGCTCACGCGGCTCGCGCCTTCGCCATTTACAGCCATCATCACGACCATCGGCATGATCTCGCCGGCGCGCCGCGCCCGGTTGCCGACGCTGCTACCTCGCAACCGGAAAGCTGACATCCGATGGAGCCGTTTTTCATTCGCGCGCTGGCGGCGGGCATCGGCGTTGCGTTGATCGCGGCGCCGCTCGGCTGCTTCGTGGTCTGGCAGCGCATGGCCTACTTCGGTGAGACGGTAGCGCAGGCGAGTCTCATCGGTATCGCGCTGGGGCTGGCGCTACAGCTCGATCTGACAGCGTCGTCACTGGCGATTTCCGCGCTCGTTGCCTTGCTGCTCGTCTTCCTGGCGCGCCAGCAACTGGTGCCGCTGGATTCGCTGCTCGGCCTGCTGGCGCATGCGGCGCTGGCCCTCGGTGTCGTGACCATGGCGTTGGCGGGCGGGCCTTCGGTGGATCTGATGGGCTATCTGTTCGGCGACATCTTCTCGGTTTCGACCCAGGATCTGTGGTGGGTGTTCGGCGGCGGCGCGGTGGTTTTGGCCGTCCTTGCGTTCCTGTGGGCGCCACTGCTGTCGGTGGCGGTGCACGAGGATCTGGCGGCGGCGG
>JAEZBU010000082.1 GCA_023426855.1 Pseudomonadota bacterium
AGAAGGGGAATGAAATGCGCGTTTTGCTGATTGAAGACGACAGTGCGACCGCACAGAGCATCGAGTTGATGCTCAAATCCGAGAGTTTCAACGTCTATACGACGGACCTCGGGGAAGAAGGCGTCGATCTCGGTAAGCTTTATGACTACGATATCATCCTGCTGGACCTGAACCTGCCTGACATGTCGGGATTCGAGGTTCTGCGTTCGCTGCGGGTTTCGAAGGTCAAAACCCCGATCCTGATCCTGTCCGGCCTTGCCGGCATCGAGGATAAGGTCCGCGGTCTCGGCTTCGGCGCAGACGATTACATGACCAAGCCGTTCCACAAGGACGAGCTGGTGGCGCGCATCCATGCAATCGTGCGGCGCTCCAAGGGTCACGCTCAGTCGGTGATCGAGACGGGCGAGCTTAAGGTCAATCTCGACGCCAAGACGGTCGAGGTGAACGGTCAGCGCGTGCACCTGACCGGCAAAGAATACCAGATGCTGGAATTGCTCTCCCTGCGTAAGGGAACCACGCTGACCAAGGAGATGTTCCTCAACCATCTCTACGGCGGCATGGATGAGCCCGAACTCAAGATCATCGACGTGTTTATTTGCAAGCTGCGCAAGAAGCTGCAGGTGGCGACGGGTGGTCAGCACTACATCGAGACTGTGTGGGGACGTGGCTACGTGCTGCGCGATCCCAACGACGAGAACGTGGCTGCCTGACGCTTGGTGGCCGCGGATTGGATAAATGGGAGGCCTTGGGCCTCCCATTTGCGTTTTTGGGGCATTGCTCTGGTAGCGGGGCCTGGTGTCGCGGCGAAAGTGCTAGAGCCGATGCTGCCAGCGGGTTAAACAGGCCGCAACGCAGGATCGGACACAGGTAGGACCACGCATGGCAGGTGCAGAGGCTGGCTCCGGGGGATCAAGCAGCCTGAAGGCCGCAATTGTTCAGGTCACTCCGTTTCAGCAGAATTGCACGCTGATCTGGGATGAGGCGACAAGGGTCGGCGCGGTTGTCGATCCGGGCGGTGATCTCGATCGGATCCGCGGTGCTATCGACCAGATCGGCATGCAGGTCGAGAAGATCTTGCTGACCCATGGCCATATCGATCACGCCGCCGGCGCCGCAGATCTGCGTGATGAACTTGGCGTCAAGGTGATCGGCCCACACCGCGCTGATGCCTTCCTGCTCGATGGATTGGCCGAACAGGGCGCCAAGTACGGAATTCCAGCTCGGGCGATCGTGCCGGATCAGTGGCTGCACGAAGGTGACGACGTGGAGGTCGCCGGGCACAAGTTCGCAGTGTTCCATTGCCCCGGCCACTCACCAGGGTCGGTCGTCCTGTTCAATAACACTCAACGTTTCGCGCTGGTCGGCGATGTCCTGTTTCGGGGCTCCATCGGGCGCACGGATTTCGAGTACGGCGACCATGATGCCTTGATCTCGGCGATCAAGACCAAGCTGCTACCGCTCGGCGACGATATCGCGTTCATTTGCGGGCATGGTCCGACAAGCACGTTCGGCGCCGAGCGTTCTGGAAATCCGTTTCTGGTCTAGCGAAGACGCAAACGCAAATGAGCGCCACGTCTGCTTTTCGTGGCGCTCGGATTATCCGGTAGAGCGGATTGCGTTTGCCGGCTTAGAAGCGCCGGCTCCAGGTCAGGCAGCCAAACAGCCCGCACTCGTTGTCGATACGATCGCGTCCCTGGTTTTCCCAGAAGTCGACGGTTTCGACGCGCAGGGTCTCGGAGCAGCTACGGCGGCAATCGATCCAGGTTCCGCCGGGCATACGCACCTGATATCCGACGCGCCCGAGACGCACCGGCCCAGATACCGTTCCGTTGCCGAACCGGCTCTCGGCGACCACATAGCCATCAACCGGCGCTTTGGCGTACCTGTCGTGGCGCGGCCCGGCCTCGGCTGATGCAACTTGAGTGAGCGCGCAAACAACAGCGCCAATCGCGTAAGGCAGCGTCTTCAGAAAGGCCATCACGTCCCCCTTGCCAGCGCAGGTTCGAACTCGTCGTTCGTATAATGCCGGCAATTGGTTAGCGTATTGTGCAAGCTTGGCCAAGACGGCGCCTCCGTCCTGGCCCAAACATGTGCTTGTGCTGCATCACATCGCCTTGCTAAGCTTTAAATTAAAGTAGTCCAGTTTCCGGGGGGAAGGATGGGCGACGTTTCCAAGATCGCCCTGGATTTCGTCGATCAGGTGTCGGACCTGGACGATGAATCCGAGGTCCGTGAGTTGTTGCTTCGGTACGGTCGAAACTTCGGATTCGATTATTTGATCGTTGCCGAGTTGCCCGAGCGCGGCATGCCACAGGTCCATCTGAGCAATTGGCCACGCGAGTATTTCGACTATTACTGCAAATACTTGTACCGTGATGATCCGTTGGCGTGGCATGCCCGCCGCACGACTGAGCCGTTCGTCTGGTCGGAAGTCCAGTGGGATCGCTCCAAGGGATCGCCTGCGCAGCGGGTTATGGATCAGACCCGCGAGGCCGGGCTTTCGGATGGCTTTGTCGTGCCGATTCTGGGAGCAAGGGGCGATCAAAGTGTCATCGGATTGTCGGGCCGCCGGCCGGTTCTGAATGGCCCTGACCGCCACGCGATGCATCTGATGTGTGTCTATGCCCATCACGCGATCCGGTCTATCCGGCAGGATGGCAGTCGCGCGTGTGCCCGCGAGGCGACGGAGATCGAGCGGACAGTTCTGGCCTACCGCTTCCTGGCCCGCGATTGCAGCATGATGAGCGCGTTGCTTGGGCTATCGAAAGTAGCCATTGAAAGGGTCGTAACTGACGTTTACCGGAGATTTGGAGCGACGGACGTTTTGCAGGCGGCTTGCAAGGCACGGCTTGCCGGCGTCATCGATCTCTGAGACCGGAGGGACCGGGATGGCACTATTCAATCGGCGGTCTGGGCAGGGGCTGGACCATCTGGCTGCAGGCAAAGAGGAAAATGACCGGCCGACGACCCGATCGGAGCCGTCAGTGCCTTGCTCCGTGCATGTCGTAACTGCCGAAAACAAGGCCTGTTACGGGCGTGGCCTGGAAGAGAGTTTCCGCCTTCGGCATCAATACTACACAGTCGAGAACAATTTCCTGCCGTGTCAAAGCTCAGGCCGTGAAACCGATGAGTACGACGCGGACGACGCGATTTACTTCTTAGCCTTTGAGGATCACAGCGAGCGGCTGGTCGGCAGCGTCCGGCTGCTGCCGACCGTGCGCAAGGTGCCGTTGAAGGAGTACGTCGATCTGGCCGGCAGCTATGATGTCCCTCGCGCGCCGACGACGTTCCATTTCTCCCGCATGGTTGTCGCCCAGGACAGGCGTGAAGGACAGCCGCTGAACTTCGTACGGGCATCGCTGCGTTGCGCTGTTCTGGAATACTGCCTCGACGAACAGATCGACACGTTGACGCTGCTGATGCCGATGGCGATGCTGCAAACGTTTCTGACGCTCGGCTGGAACCCGGTACCGCTGGCCTTGCCCGAGCTTTATCGTGGCATGTCGATGGTGGTGGTGACCGTCGATGTCAGCGAAGTCGCCTTGAAGCGTACGCGCAAGGAGGCGGGGATTCCCCGCAATCTGCTCATCAAGCGCGGCATCACCCGGCCGGCGATAACCACCACGCCGTACCCGACATGGCTGTCCTGATCCTGGCAGACACTGCGGACCACTGGACGCCCCGCCATTTCTGCAGTACGCGCTAAGGTAACGTCCCAAGCACAGGGATCCGCGAGAGAGGAACGCCAATCATGACGAGCACAAACAAGGTCGCCCTGATCACGGGGGCGGGCAGCGGAATCGGCCGGGCCGCGGCGCTGGCGCTGCAGGCGAATGGCTTCGACGTCGTTCTGGCCGGCCGCCGCAAGGAAGAGCTGGACAAGACTGCTGCGCTGGCCAAGGCCGGTGGTGGCCGTATGCTGGCCGTATCGACGGACGTGTCCAATGCTGCCTCGATCAAAGCGTGCTTCGAAGCATGCGTAAAGGAATTCGGTCGCCTCGACGTGTTGTTCAACAACGCCGGCATGGGCGCGCCAGCGATCCCGATGGAAGACCTCAGCGTCGAACAGTGGAAGCAGGTGGTGGACGTCAACCTGACCGGCTCGTTCCTATGCGCGCAGGAAGCCATCCGCATTATGAAATCGCAGAGCCCGAAGGGCGGCCGCATCATCAACAACGGTTCGATCTCGGCCCATGCGCCGCGGCCGAATTCCATCGCATATACATCGACGAAGCACGCCATCACAGGCCTGACCAAGTCGATTTCGCTCGATGGCCGTAAGCATGACATCGCCTGCAGCCAGATCGACGTGGGTAATGCCGATACGGCGATGGGAGGGCGCATGAAGGCCGGCGTGCCGCAGGCTAACGGCACCACGGCGCCGGAAGCGGTGATGGACGTGGAACACGTTGGCAGCGCGGTCGCCTACATGGCCAGCCTGCCAAATGATACCAACGTGCAGTTCATGACCATCATGGCAACCAAGATGCCGTTCGTCGGCCGCGGCTGATGCCTCTTTGACGACCTGCTCCGAAAGGCGGCATCGCGCTGCGATGTCGCCCTTCGGAACGGTCATCAGGTGATGCGGGCCTCGGCCCATAGATGCTAAAGGTTCCAGACCGGGCCCCGGTGCATAACCGGGGTCGTTTCATGACCGGGGATGAAAATGGCGAACGTCGTCGTAGTCGGCGCCCAGTGGGGCGACGAAGGCAAAGGCAAGATCGTTGACTGGCTCTCGGAGCGCGCGGATGTCGTCGTCCGCTTCCAGGGTGGTCATAACGCCGGCCATACGCTCGTCATCGGCGGTCAGACATACAAGCTTTCGCTGCTGCCGTCCGGCGTGGTGCGCCCGGGCAAGCTGGGCATCATTGGCAATGGCGTGGTCATCGATCCGTGGGCGCTGGCCGAGGAGATCGAGCGCCTGGAGAAGCAGGGCGTTTCGGTTTCGCGCGAAAACCTGCGGGTTGCCGAAAACGCAACGCTGATCCTGCCGCTGCATCGCGAGCTGGACCAGATTCGCGAGGGCGCGGCGGGCGATGGGCGGATCGGCACAACAGGGCGCGGCATTGGTCCAGCTTACGAGGACAAGGTCGGCCGGCGGGCGATCCGGGTGCAGGATCTGAAGAACCTGGACACCCTCGGCGCCAAGGTCGATCGCATTCTCGTTCACCATAACGCGCTGCGGAAGGGGCTTGGACAGCCGGAAATCTCCAAGGACGACCTGATCGCGGAGCTGACCGCAGTGGCGCCGAAGATTCTGCCGTTTATGGATGTGACCTGGGAGCTGCTCGACCAGAAGTGGCGCGCAGGCAAGCGGATCCTGTTTGAAGGCGCACAGGGCGCGCTGCTCGACGTCGATCACGGCACCTATCCGTTCGTGACGTCATCGAACACGGTTGCGGGACAGGCGGCGACCGGCGCGGGCATGGGCCCGCGGTCGGTGGGTTATGTGCTCGGCATCGCCAAGGCCTATACGACGCGCGTCGGCTCCGGGCCGTTCCCGACGGAGCTTGCCAATGAACTCGGCGACGAGATCGGACGCCGCGGGCATGAATTTGGCACGGTCACGGGCCGCAAACGGCGTTGCGGCTGGTTCGACGCATGCCTGGTTCGGCAGGTGACGAAGGTGTCCGGCATCGACGGTATCGCGCTGACCAAGCTCGATGTTCTCGATGGCTTCGACGAACTGAAGGTCTGCATCGGCTATACGCTCGATGGTGAGCGCATCGACCGGCTACCCGCTGGCCACAATGCGCAAGCGCGCGTGCAGCCGATCTATGAGACCTTTGAGGGCTGGAAGGGCTCGACGCGCGGCGCGCGCTCGTGGGCCGATCTGCCGGCGCAGGCGGTCAAGTACGTGCGCACGATCGAAGAGCTGATCGAGTGCCCGGTGACGCTGCTGTCGACCAGCCCGGAGCGCGACGACACCATCCTGATGCGCGATCCGTTCGCGGATTGAGCGTGGGCCTATTGCGGCGGGCGGGGTGATCTCCGCCCGACCGTGCGCTCAGGCGCCCGCGATCAGGCCGCGGAATTCCGCCAAGGCACTGGGCTGCAGCGCGGCGCCCAGGATACGTGCAGGATCGACCGGACCCGGTAGCGTGATCTGTCCGGGCGTCACGCGCACGAAGCCGAAGCGCTCGTAGTAGGGCGGATCACCGACCAGCAGGACCAGTTTGACACCTGCCTGCTTTGCGAGTTCCAGGCCTTCTGCAATCAGCCGCCGGCCATAACCTTTGCCGGCGTGCTCCGGTTCGACTGCCAGCGGCCCGAGCAGCAACGCGCCGGACTTGCCGCCGACCGTGACGGCAGTGAAGCGGATCGCGGCCACCATCCGGCCATCCAGCACGGCCTTCAGGCAGAAGTCGGAAATGTCCGGCGTGCCCTCGCGGATGCGGTAAGCGGTGCGGGTGAACCGTCCGGGCCCGAAAACGCGGGCGTGCAGCGCTGAAATCTGGGGCATGTCGAGCGGCTGGACGTGCCGGATCTCGATATCGACGGCCATGGGCGGTTACTCTTGCAGGCGGACTGTCGGGACTTGGTGGGCGTGGTCGCAGCATCGAGCTGCGGGGCGCGCAGCGGCGCGCATCGAGGGTCAGCCTCGTCGCAAGTCAAACACCGGCGCTGTCAGGTCGCTCATCATGGCGCAATTGCTCTAGCAGGCTCGCCTATTCGGGTCCAGTGCGCGCTTAATCTCGGTAAACCGCTCACCACGTTTCGGCGCGCAGTGCGCCATCGAGGATTTCGGCCAGCCGGCGGCGCACCGGGGCAACGACGCCCTCGGGCAGCGCGTCGCGAGGAAAGAAGCCTTGCTCGGCGATCTCATAGTTCGGCTGAGGGATGCGCGGCTGGGTCCATTGGCGCACTACGAACAGCACGATGTGATCGGACGGGAAGGAGCGGAAGTTCGTAAAAACGCCGATCAACTCGGGCGGCGCAGTCATGACGATACCGGCTTCTTCCTCCAGCTCTCGGGTCAGCGCGGTGGCGACCGGTTCATTGCGCTCGACGCCGCCGCCGGGGAAGTGCCAGCCGGGCCGATAGGTGTGCCGGATCAGCAGGACGCGATCATCCGCGTCGAGCACGACACCCTGCGCACCCATGGTCAGCCCGCGTGTCATGCGCCAATAGCGCTGCACAATGCGTCGCGTGATCCTTGGCCAGGGCAATCCTTGTCTCCTTCACGCGTCGTGAGGCAGCGCGAGATGTTGGGCCGCGCGCGCGCCGATACATGTTACCAATGACCGAAACACCCTGAACCCGTCGAGCGCTGATGCAGTCCGAAACGACTTTTGCCCATTTGTCCGATGTTCATTTGGCGCCGCTGGCCGGTTTCTGGCCGCATCACTGGAATGCAAAGCGGCTGCTCGGATATGCCAACTGGACGGTGCGGCGACGCAAGACACACTTGCGCGAAGTGGTCGACCGGCTGGTCGCGGACCTGCGGCATCAGCATGTCGATCATATCCTGGTCAGTGGCGATCTGGTGAATATCGGTCTGCCGCGCGAGTACGAGAATGCGCTGGCTTGGCTGCATGCGCTGGGGTCGCCGGAACGGGTGTCGGTGGTGCCCGGCAATCATGACATCTACACGCGCCTGCGCGGGCATCCGGGCGTGGCGCGATGGGCGGCTTACATGGCGTCGGATGACTGGGGCGCTGCGTTTGCACCAGGGCCTGGACCACGTTTTCCGTATGTGCGGCGTATCGGCGACGTGGCGGTGGTTGGGTTGAACTCGGCCGTGCCGACGCCGCCGGGCATAGCATCAGGCGAAGCCGGCGCCGAACAGATCGAAAATGCCCGGGCAATTCTGAAGCAGCTCGGCAGCAAGTCGCTGTTCCGGCTGGTGATGATCCATCATCCGCC
>JAEZBU010000115.1 GCA_023426855.1 Pseudomonadota bacterium
GAGACCTATGTCTATCCGGTGATCGGCAACCTCCCGGTCGGCGAGGTTACGACTGATCATATACTCAAGATCCTGAAACCAATCTGGACCAAGAAGCCGGAGACCGCTGGCCGCATCCGTGGACGGATCGAGAGCGTCCGGAATGCGGCGAAGACCTTGGGCGCGCGCGAGGGCGAGAACCCCGCTTTGTGGCGTGGGCATCTGTCCAACCTGTTGGCGAAGCAGTCGAAGACCGTTCGCGTCAAGCACCACGCGGCGATGCCCTACGCCGACGCCCCCGATTTCATCGTCAGGCTGACCGAACATGCAGGCTTCGCAGCGCTGGCGTTCCGGCTGCTAATCCTGACTGCCTGTCGGACCAACGAGGTGCTCGGCGCCCGCTGGAACGAAATTGATATGGACGCCGGGATCTGGATCATTCCCGGTGAGCGGATGAAAGGTGGTCGCGAACACCGGGTACCGCTGAGCCCGGCGGCCCTGGACGTGTTGCGTAAGGCCGAGAAGGTCAAGCTGAACGAGTTCGTCTTCCCTGGACAGAAACGCGGCAAGCCGCTGTCCAATATGGCACTGCTGATGCTCCTGCGGCGCTTCAACGTGGCCGACGTTACCGCGCACGGTTTCCGCTCAGCGTTCTCCGATTGGGCCCACGAGGAAACTCGGCATCCGAACCACGTCATTGAGATGGCGCTGGCTCACGTCATCGAGAGCAAGGTCGAAGCCGCGTACAGACGTCGCGATCTCTTCGTAAAGCGGCGCCTCCTGATGGATGATTGGGCGACGTTCTGCACAACGCCTCCGGCGCAGAAGGTCGTCAAGCTGTCAGATCGAACGGTTGAGCAGGCTCGTCACGCTGGTTGATCTCATGCGCGGTCGTTTCATTCAGGCGGGATCATCATTCCTGCCGGGCCTGTCGATCCTCGGCACGCCCGACGATCCGCACGTAACGAAACCAATCTACAACGGCGCCAAGCCAGATGCTGCGCGTCATCGGCCGGCAGCACAACAGCAGGCCAACCACCTCGACATGCTCAAATTGGACCTGACCTCAACTGTATGATGAGCCGAAGAACCGACTGGGCAACGTACTTACGGACCTCATACGTCGCTCGCGCTGCCTACGACTTACATGAACTGGCTTGCAAATCTCGTCGCCCGGCCAGCGTTGGCTGCCCGCCACGCCACCGTTTTCACCTCGACACGCTGATCCACACGTTAAATGCGCGTGAGAACTGGAGCGCCGGCACCCGACCGACCAGTCCGCCAGGCCGTGCCAGCGGACCACCAACGGCTGCGGCTGGGCGACGCTGATTCAGTCGAACGACGAGTGCCCGCAATCTGCTGTATGCCAGCGATGGGGTAGTTATCCACAGACCAGAACGTTTAGAGGCTCGTAAAATCCCGGCTAGAGCGGAAGCCGATCCTATGCGTTTAAACGGGACGAATGCTGTACACAAATAAAGTTAGCGTGCACATGTAAAACCATGGAATTGTACATAAATTCAACATCCTAAAGTATTATTGAAGTGTCATGACAAGTATTGGCGTATCTTGGCACATATTTATCTGTCTTGATCCGAAGTAAATCCTGACGTAAGCTTGCGTTGCTTAAATTGTTCTTGCGCTTGGATCCGTGTTCGCTCACGCTTGTCTCTCGGAAAGATTCCGGAGACGCGTTGATGACCCATCACAACAAGAGTGCTGCCAAGCGGCTGCGCACACGGCGCACACCACGTCCTCTGCATACCCCCTTAAAGCGGGTGGCTGATCATCCGCCGGTTGCTGGGCCTCCTCCGTTGGCCAGCAGTGTCGACGACGTTGCACAGCGCCTGGGGGTGTCGCGGGGTAAAATCTACGTGGCCATCCGCGCTGGCCGGCTGCGCGCCGTGGCCTGGGAGCGGCGCACCCTCATCTTGGAAGCCGACTTGACGGCCTTTCTTGCATCCTTGCCGACGTTGGAGGTCCGCAAGGCAGATCCGTCGTAGGCAACCGCAACGCCAAGCCTACGGCCCAGCCCCGACAGGATGCGGACGCGCTCGCCCCGATGGAGCACTTGGATGTTCTGGCCCTTTGGTAGACAGCCGCCCCAAACTCCGGCGACCGATCAGCCGCTGCCGCTCTTGCGGCCCCCCGATGTCGAGCCGCAGGTTTTTCCGATCGTTGCGTTGGGTGAGCTGATCGAGCCGGCAGTACGGTTCGTTGCCGCCCAGACCCAGGCACATTGGCAACTTTGCGCTTGTACCGCCTTGGCGGCCGTTTCTCTGGCCACGCAGGGCGCCGCCGACATCATTCTGCCGACGGGCGCGCGTCGCCCGCTCGGCCTCTTCATTATGACGATCGCCGACAGCGGCGAGCGACAATCGGCAGTCGAAAAGCTCCTCCTGCAGCCGGTCGTTGAACGGGAACGCGAGTTGCAACAGATGGCGCGTGCCAACGAGACCACGCGTGCAGCGCTGCTGACCTGCGCAGATATCCCTCCTGACGGTCTGGTCGAGTTGCTGAAGGGGCAGTCTGCGGTCGGAATTTTTTCATCGGAAGGCGGTCAGTTGCTCGGTATCGAGGGAAAGGGCGCTACCAAGGTGCACGCCGGCATGACACGCGTGCTGACACCATGTTGGGACGGCGATCCTATTAAGTGCGTGCGGCCCCGTTCTCCGCCTCTGGTCCTGACCGATCGTCGCGTCACCATTCACGCCGTTACATCGCGCCAGGCCGCAGCCCGGTTTCTTGGCTCGACCGCCGGGAGCGAGAGACTGGCTGCGCGCTTTTTGATCGCCGAGCCCTTCAGCACCATGGGCACGCGCTTCGATGATGTGCGGCTGCGTCCGCCACCGTCTCCTGCCTTCACGCGGTTTCACACGCGGATGGCGCACCTTCTCGCGCAGGCACCGGCATTGCTTTCCGGCACGAGCAGCGAAGCGTCTTTGCGGGGGGTTGCGTGCGACGATGAGGCAGCAGCCCTGTTTTCCGCATTCGTCATCGAGATCGAGCGGCAGATCGCCGAGGATGGCACGTTCGCCGATTGTTGCGCGTTCGCGTCGAAAATTGCCGAACAGGCGGCCCGCATCGCGGGCATCCTGACGGTATTTGAGACGCCCGAGGCCACCCACATCGGCGCGGATCGTATGCGGCGCGGCATCCTTATCGCGCGGTGGTTCGCGAATAAG
>JAEZBU010000127.1 GCA_023426855.1 Pseudomonadota bacterium
GCTCACAAAGGCTGGCTGCGCGGTGGCACGTGGCGAGCACACATCAACGTCACAACTGTGACATTTTCGCGACATGAACTTCGATACCCACTTCGAGTGGCGGGTGTCAAGCAGCCAAGCCCAAGAGATGTGTTTGGCGGGCCGAAACCGTGCGAGCCTGTGGACGATCGCGCCATGGCGGCGGGGCGCCTATATGGTCTGGACAACGTTCAACGGCAAGCAAATTGCGCACGGCTGGCGAAGCGTCGCAGACGATGACCCATGCTTGGCGCCTAGCCGCCGGGCGACTTGAACACCTGGATGTCGAGCGCGCGGATGCGGCTGCGCAGCGTGTTGCGGTTCAGGCCGAGAAGTTCTGCGGCGCGGATCTGGTTGCCGCGTGTGGCCGCCAGCGCCGCGGCAAGCAGCGGCTGTTCGACTTCGCGGATGATGCGATCATACAGACCCGGTGGTGGCAGTTCGCGGCCGAAGTTCGCGAAATAGCGGCCGAGATGTCCTTCGACGAGTTCGGCGAGCGTTGCGGCTTCAGCGTTGCTGCTTTCAAGCCGCGGCGTGAACACCTCGCCGAGCTCGGTATCGACGATGTCGGCGGTGATCGTGTCCTGCGGATACAGCGCGGCGAGACGACGAACCAGGTTTTCCAGTTCGCGCACGTTGCCCGGCCAGGTGTGGCGCTTCAAACGTTCGAGCGCGGCCGTCTCGATCGCCTTTGGGCCCTGCCCTGTACGACCCAGGCTACGCAGGAAGTGGCGCACGAGATCGCCGATATCCTCCAGACGCTCGCGCAGCGGCGGCAGGCGCAGCGGCACCACGTTGAGGCGGTAATAGAGATCCTCGCGGAACAGGCCCTGCTGGATCTGGCTCTTCAGTTCACGGTGCGTCGCCGCGATGATGCGCACGTTGGTGCGCAGCGGAACGCGGCCGCCGACGGTGGTGTATTCGCCCTCCTGCAGCACGCGGAGCAATCGGGTCTGTGCTTCCATCGGCATGTCGCCGATTTCATCGAGGAACAGCGTGCCGCCTTCGGCCTGCTCGAAGCGGCCCTGGGTGCGCTGCTGCGCTCCGGTGAAGGCGCCCTTCTCGTGGCCGAACAGTTCGCTTTCGATCAGTTCGCGCGGGATCGCGGCCATATTGATGGCGACGAACGGACCAGTGCGGCGGCGGCCATAATCATGCAGCACGCGCGCGACGAGTTCTTTGCCGGTGCCGGACTCGCCCGAGATCATCACTGTAAGATCCGACTGCGTCAGGCGCGCCAGGACGCGATAGATTTCCTGCATCGCCGGCGAGCGGCCGATCAGCGGCAGTTCCTCGCCTTCCGTTTCGCTGGCGCTGCGCAGTACGCGGCGGCCGGGTTCGGACAGCGCGCGGCCGACGACGCTGACCAGTTCGCTCAAGTCGAACGGCTTCGGCAGATATTCGTAAGCCCCCTTCTCCGCCGCCGTCAGCGCCGTCATCAGCGTGTTCTGCGCGCTCATGACGATGATCGGCAGCTCGGGCCTGAGCTTCTTGATGCGTGGAATCAGCTCGAATGCGTTCTCGTCGGGCATGACGACGTCGGTGACGACGACGTCACCTTCGCCCTGGCTGACCCAGCGCCACAGCGTGGCGGCGTTGCCGGTCGCACGCGGGGCGTATCCGGCGCGAGCCAAGGCCTGATTGAGAACCGTCCTGATGGCGCTGTCGTCATCGGCGATGAGGATGGTGCCTCTGGGCATGGGCTATCCTGTTGGACTGTTCGAGGAACTTGTGGACTTCGGGGGGAGTTGCGGCACCGGCACGTCCTGCAGCGGCAGCAGTACGCGGAAGATGGTCCGGTTCGGCTCGGATTCGCATTCGATGATGCCGCCGTGATCACCGATGATCTTGGCGACCAGCGCAAGCCCGAGGCCGGAGCCGGTGCGCTTGGTGGTGACGAATGCGTCGAACAGGTTGGGCTTCAGATAATCGGGCACGCCCGGACCGTTGTCCTCGATCTCGATCATCAGCGGCAGGCTGATGCGCGCGCTGGTCCCGGGCACCGCCAGGCGAACGCCAGGGCGGAATGCGGTGGTCAGGATGACCCGGCTGGGCTCGCTGCCCTCGTTCACGGCTTCGACCGCGTTCTTCACCAGATTGAGAAACGCCTGAACCAGTTTATCTCTGTTGGCCGGCACCGGCGGCAGCGAGGGATCGTAACGCTCGATGATCTTCACGCCGCCTGCGAAGCCGGTATCTGCGATACGGCGGACGTGATCGAGGACGTCGTGGATATTGACCGGCTCCTTGCTCAGCGGACGCTCGTCGCCGAACACCTCCATCCGGTCCACCAGGTTCCGGATGCGGTCGGTTTCCTTGATGATGAGCTGAGACAGCGCGCGATCTGCATCACCCAGCGCCGGTTCCAGCAACTGTGCCGCGCCGCGGATGCCGGACAGCGGGTTCTTGATCTCGTGCGCCAGAACGGCCGCCATGCCGGACACCGATCGCGCCGCTGCGCGATGCGTCAGTTGCCGTTCGATCATCTGCGCCATCGAGCGCTGTTGCAGCATCAGCAGGATGATCGACGGCTGTTCCGGCAGCGGGCCGCTATGCACGTCGACCAGCTTTACGCCCTCGACACGCGGCGTGACCACCTCGACGCCATACTCGTTGACGGTCGCGCCCGAGCGGCGAACCTGCTCGACGAGGCTGGTCAGTGGTGCGCCGAATGCCACAAGGTCGGTGAGCCGGAAGCGTTTCAGCATTGCCTGGCTGGCGGAGAAGAACTGTTCGGCGGCTGGATTGGCATAGACGACGCGGTCATCCTCGGCGAGCGCCAGGATCGCGTGCGGCAAGGCGGCCAACAGCAGATCGTGCTGGATGTGGCGCGGGCCGGTCGCGGCTACGGGGGAGCGATCGCGTGCGACGTCCATGCTCATGCTGCACGCTCCAGCGCCTGGTCGTAGAACTGCCCGAGACCGTTGAGCACACGACTGGCGTCGTCGTCCTGACAAAGCTGTGCGCGCCAGGATTTGGCGATGCTCGTGGCCACGCCCGCCTGCTCCAGATACCAGCCGATGTGTTTGCGTGCGTTGCGCAGGCCCAGATACGTCCCGTAGTGGCTGAGCATGCCGCTGACGTGTTCGGCGGCAATGCCGGCCTGTTCGGTGAGTGGCGGTGCGCCGGGATCGCGGCCCGTAGCCAGCGCCTTTGCGATGCGGCCGGGCAGCCAGGGTGCACCGTAGGCGCCACGCCCGACCATCACGCCATCGGCGCCGGACTGGTTGAGCGCCGTCACGGCATCATCGACCGAGCAGATGTCACCATTGACGACGACGGGAATGGAGATGGCGTCCTTGACGTTGCGGACGAAAGCCCAGTCGGCCGTTCCCTTGAAGAACTGGCAGCGGGTGCGACCGTGCACCGTGACGAGCTTGACGCCGGCGGCCTCCGCGCGCTGGGCCAGTTCCGGCGCGTTGAGTTGTGCGTCGTCCCAGCCTTTGCGCATCTTCAGCGTCACGGGAACGCTGACACTGCCGACCACCGCCTCGACCAGCGATACGGCGTGATCGAGATCGCGCATCAGTGCCGAGCCGGACAATTTGCCGGTCACCTGCCGCGCGGGACAGCCCATGTTGATGTCGATAACGTCGGCGCCGAGATCTTCGGCGATGCGGGCGCCTTCTGCCATCCAGCGTGCCTCGCGGCCCGCGAGTTGTATGACGAAAGGCGAAATCCCCTCGCCGACAGCCTTGCGCATGACGTCGGGGCGTTCACGGACCAGCTCTTCGCTGGCCACCATTTCGGAGACGACCAACCCCGCGCCAAGCCGGCTGGCGATCTGGCGGAACGGCAGATCAGTTACGCCAGACATGGGGGCCAGCACCACCGGGTTATCCAGTGCGCGGAGGCCGATCTGAATGGTCTTGCAGGTCGTGTTCAATCTTGACTGCCTACAATTTGTTCAATCGATAAAAGTGATGAACTGTTGGGCAGACTAGGCGAGAGCCTTGCTCTTCGCAAGTGCGAATTCGACGCGGCGGGGCGCAGGATTGCGCAACGCCTGCCGGACAGCTAAGCCTCGGCAACAGGATTGACCAGCGGAGAGAGGCGCCGGTGCAGGTTGCCGTATTGATTGTCGCCGGGGGCCGTGGGACGCGCGCCGCGGGTTCGGATCGCACGCTGCCGAAGCAGTATTGCTCTTTGGCCGGCCGGCCCGTTCTGTCTCACGCGGTCGATGCGTTTGCGCGGCATCCCGCGGTTGGTGCCATCCAGGTGGTGATCCATGCCGATGACCGCGCGCTGTACGAGGCGGCCATCCCCTCGGGGCTGGACAAGCTATTGCCTCCAGTCCTCGGCGGTGCTGAGAGGCAGACCTCGGTTCGTTCAGGTCTGGCGGCATTGCAGGCGACCAATCCGGAGTTCGTGCTGATCCATGACGCGGCCCGGCCGTTGATCGACACCGCGCTGATCGATCGCGTCATCGACGGGCTCAGCCGTCATGCCGGCGTCATTGCCGCCCAGCCGGTACGCGATACGCTGAAGCGCGCTGCCGCCGACGGCCGTATTGTTGCGACGGTTGCGCGCGACGGCCTGTGGCGCGCGCAGACCCCTCAGGCGTTCAAGTTCGCGAAGATCCTGGCCGCGCACGATGCTGCCGTTGCGGCCGGCCAGACCGATTTCACCGATGACGCGGCCCTGGCCGAGTGGCACGGCGTGGCTGTCGCCGTGGTGGACGGCAGCGAGCGGAACATCAAGTTGACGACAACGGAGGATTTCGCTTTGGCCGAACGTCTCATGGCAGCCTCGCCTGGCGAGACACGCACCGGCACCGGCTTCGACGTGCACCGCTTTTGTGATGGCGATCATGTCTGGCTGTGCGGTGTCAGCATTCCCCATGACAAGGCGCTCGAAGGCCACTCCGACGCCGATGTCGGGTTGCATGCGCTCACCGATGCCCTGCTCGGCGCGATAGCGGATGGCGATATCGGACAGCACTTCCCGCCGTCTGACCCGAAGTGGAAGGGCGCGGCTTCCCACATGTTCCTGCGCGATGCGGCGCGGCGGGTGGCGGAACGTGGCGGGCGCATTCAGAACGTCGATGTCACCCTGCTGTGTGAAGCACCGAAAGTTGGCCCGCATCGCGATGTCATGCGCGCGGAGATTTCCACCATTCTCAGCATCGAAATCGACCGCGTTGGTGTCAAGGCGACGACGACCGAAGGCCTTGGATTCACAGGACGTCGCGAGGGTATTGCGGCCATGGCGAGCGCCACGATTGTGATATCTCGGCCCCCCGCTGTGTGAAACGGCTGTGGGAGGAGCAATGGCGCCTTGCATCGGTGTCTAGAATCGCCGATCAAGGACGAACGTTGTATCTCCACTGGCTAGGCGGGGTTTGCCCAATGAACATCATGACGCAGGAACCGCCGGTCGCGGCGTCATC
>JAEZBU010000158.1 GCA_023426855.1 Pseudomonadota bacterium
TGCCGATTTCCAGCGGCACGCCGACGTCCGGCATCTCCACGCCGACACCGTCGCCGCGCGGATAGCGGAACGCGCTCGGCCGGTCATCGATCGCGACCGCCGTCGCCACCATATGCTTCAGTTCGGCCTCATCGGCAGCGGCCATCAGCACCATGCCGGGCAGACAGCCGAGGTAGGCGAGATCGAAACTACCGGCGTGGGTCGGGCCATCAGCGCCGACGAGACCGGCGCGGTCGAGTGCGAAACGGACCGGCAACCCCTGGATTGCAACGTCGTGCACAATCTGATCGTAGGCGCGCTGCAGGAATGTCGAATAGATCGCCGCGAACGGCTTGTAGCCCTCGCTGGCAAGTCCGGCGGCGAATGTCACCGCGTGCTGCTCCGCGATGCCTACGTCGAACGTCCGCTCCGGGAAGGCCTGACCAAACAGGTCGAGCCCCGTGCCCGACGGCATTGCGGCCGTCACGGCGACGATCTTGTCGTCCCGCCTGGCTTCCTGGATCAGGCTTTCGGCGAACACGCGCGTATAGCTCGGCGCGTTGGGCTTCGGCTTCACCTGATCGCCGGTGATGACGTTGAAGCGATTGACGCCGTGATACTTGTCGGCGGAGTTCTCAGCCGGCGCGTAGCCTTTGCCCTTCTGGGTAACCACATGCACCAGCACCGGCCCCTGGTCGGCATCGCGCACGTTCTTCAGCACCGGCAGCAACTGCTCGAAGCTGTGACCGTCGATCGGGCCGACATAATAGAAGCCGAGTTCCTCGAACCACGCACCGCCCTGCCACAGATGGCGGGTGTATTCCTCCATCCGCGCCGCCCGCCGCTCCCAGCTCTTCGGAAGCCGCTTGGCGAGCTGCTTGGCGATATCCCTGAAGTAGAAATAGGAACCGCTCGATGTGATCCGCGCCAGATAGCTCGACAGCGCGCCAGTCGGCGGCGCGATCGACATATCGTTATCATTCAGGATGACGATCAGGCGGCTGTCCATCGCGCCCGCGTTGTTCATGGCCTCATAAGCCATGCCAGCGCTCATCGCGCCGTCGCCGATCACGCAGACGACGTTGTGCTTCTTATCCGACAGATCGCGCGCCACGGCCATGCCGAGACCAGCCGAAATCGAGGTCGAGGAATGCGCGGCACCGAACGGGTCGTATTCGCTTTCGGCGCGCTTGGTGAAGCCCGACAGCCCGCCGCCCTGGCGCAGCGTACGGATGCGCTCGCGCCGGCCGGTGAGGATCTTGTGCGGATAAGCCTGATGGCCAACGTCCCAGATCAGCCGGTCGCGCGGCGTGTCGAACACCCAGTGCAGAGCAATCGTCAGATCGACGACGCCGAGACCCGCGCCGAGATGGCCGCCGGTGACGGATACCGCATCGATGGTCTCACGGCGCAACTCTGCCGCCAGTTGCGGCAGATCCTTCTCGGGAATCCGTCGCAGCTCGTCCGGGGTCCGCACTTGATCGAGCAGCGGCGTTGTCGTGCCAGAACTCACCGATCCAGTCTCCTCACTCGCGCCGTCACGCGCCTATGCAGTGCAGCACATTATGACACAAATATAGTATTCCAACCCCGGCGCTGTACCACGCAGGATTGACGCGGGTCTACCGGGTGCGGATGAACGCGCCCTGGCGGCGATTTTGCGGTCTATCTAGGCGGATCGAGCGGCTCTGTGCCGGCCGGCTGGCCATCGGCCCCGAACGTCAGGCGCTCTACCTTGGCCTCGGCCTGCTTCAGCAGACGGTCGCAATGATCGCGCAATGCCTCGCCACGCTCGTAGATCGTAATGCTTTCCTCGAGCTCCACGTCGCCGCGCTCGAGCCGTCCAACGATACCCTCGAGCTCCTTCAGTGCCCGCTCGAAGGTCATATCCCCTACGTCGGCGTACTTCTCAGCCCCCTTGGCCATACCTTCTTCCATATCCTTCCGGCCCTTGACGATCGGCCTCAATTGCTCATGCAGCATCCATCAGCGTTTTGACATGAACGCCGACGGAACGCGCCAATGCTGCCAGATCGTACCCGCCTTCCAGCATCGAAACTACCCGCCCCTGTGCAGAACGCTCCGCCGCCTTGCACAACTCCTCGGTTGCCCAGGCAAAATCGGCCTCGACGAGCCGCAGGCTGGCCAGCGGATCGGCTTCATGCGCGTCGAACCCGGCCGAAATCAGGATCAGGTCAGGCGCGAAATTGTGCAGAGCCGGCAAAATTCGCGATTCCATGGCATCGCGGAACTGCTCGCCGCCGTCATTGGGCCGCAGCGGCGCGTTCCAGATGTTGCCAGCCCCCGTCTCCGACAATGCTCCAGTGCCCGGATAGAGCGGCATCTGATGCGTCGAAGCAAAGAACAAGTCCTTGTCCGACCAATAGATATCCTGCGTGCCGTTGCCGTGATGAACGTCGAAATCGACCACCGCGACTCGCTCGACGCCATGCTTCTGGCGCGCGTACATGCCCGCGATGGCGGCATTGTTGAAGATACAAAACCCCATGGCGCGCGCGGTTTCGGCATGATGACCGCACGGACGCACCTGACAGAACGCATTGCGCACGCCGGACGCCGGATCGAGCACCTGATCGACCGCCATCAGGCCCGCACCGACGGCCCGCAGCACCGGTTCCCAACTTGCGGGGGACAGCACGGTATCGGGGTCGAGCCGCACGGATTCCTCGCCCTCGCCCGGCCGCGCGTCCTTGATGGCATCGATATAGGCCTGCG
This sequence comes from Pseudomonadota bacterium, assembly GCA_023426855.1. Lineage (GTDB taxonomy): Bacteria > Pseudomonadota > Alphaproteobacteria > Rhizobiales > Hyphomicrobiaceae > ZC4RG25. The sequence continues at coordinate 2,716 of JAEZBU010000158.1, forward strand.
GATGCGCCAGCGCGATCTGCTGCTCGACGTCATGGCGCAGCGGTGCCTCGGCCCGCTTCAGGTCCTTGAACAGCTCGTGGCCCAGCACCTTGTCGATGGCGCGCATGCGATCCGGCCGCTCCGGATGGCCGTAGCCGGTGTCGTGATTAACGAACGAAGGATGCGTGATCAGCAGCGTTGCCATAGTGCCGTTCCGTTGTGAGGTGATCCGGCAGTCTACACGACTGACCGGCAATTCCCAGGCGACCCACCCGTTGCGACTTTCAGCCGACCAGACCGCGCTTGGAAAGCACCACGCCGGGCGGCGGCACGCTCGTGTCGGGCACGAAGAAATCCGGCGCCAGTTCGACCGTGGGAGCGGCGCGATAAGGCTCGAAATCGCGCACGCCGCCGACGTCATGCAACAGTGTATCGTCGATCAGGAACTGGCCGGTGAAGCTCTTCGCCGGCTGGGTAAAGATGAGATGCGCGGCATCGGCCAGGATCTCCGGTTTGCGGCTCATGCGCATGACCATCTCGCCGCCCAGCAGGTTGCCGATAGCAGCCGTGGCGATCGTCGTGCGCGGCCACAGCGCATTTACCGCGATGCCGTCACGCTTCAGTTCCTCCGCCAGCCCCAGCACGCACAGGCTCATGCCGTACTTGGCGATGGAATAGGCCACGTGTCCCGCGAACCATTTTGGCTGCATATCAAGCGGCGGCGACAGCGTGAGAATGTGCGGGTTGTCTGATTTGCGCAGGTGTGGGATGCAGGTTTTCGAGACCAGGAATGTGCCCCGCGTATTGATGCCGAACATCAGGTCGAACCGCTTCAGATCGGTCTTCTCGATCGGCGTCAGCGAGATGGCGCTGGCGTTGTTGACGCAGATATCGATGCCACCGAAAGCCTCGACCGTTTGTGCCACCGCACTCTCGACCTGATCCTCGAAGCGGATGTCGCACATCACCGGCAGCGCCTTGCCGCCCGCCGCTTCGATCTGCTTGGCCGCGTCGTAGATGGTGCCGGGCAGCTTCGGATTTGGTTCGGCCGTCTTGGCCGCGATCGCAATATTCGCGCCGTCTCGGGCGGCACGCAGCGCAATCGCCAATCCGATGCCGCGACTGGCGCCTGTAATGAATAGCGTCTTGTTCTTCAGGCTGGCCATCAATGCCTCTCCTAACTCGCGGATGCGTCAGCGCTCGGCGCGGGGACCGGCTCGCGCCGTTTGAATAACGCACGAAGGCCGCGAAACGGCAGGCTGACCCAATACCAGATCTGCTGCACCGCGTTGATCAGCGCCGCTGGCA
>JAEZBU010000181.1 GCA_023426855.1 Pseudomonadota bacterium
GGCAGTTGGCGGAACATCGGCGACGACCGGTTCATCTCCGAGAATGCGCGCTGGCTAGACCAGGCCTGTCATCGGTCGATGTATTCGCATCAGCTCCGCGCGGCACTGCAATTATCACTTGAGGATCCGCATCGTGCGGTGACGTTCGTCGGAGTGGCGTGTTCGGGCGCGGAAGTCACGGCCGGCCTGTTCCTGCGTTACAAGGGCAACGAATGGGTGCCGAACCCGCCGGATTTATCGCAGATTTCGGCGGTGGCCGAGGCACAGTGCGGCAAGACTTCGGCACCATTTCACGATCTGCCCGAAGCCTACCACATCAAGGGCCAGATCCCGGAATTGCGCGGTGGGCTGCGGCTTCGCAAATGTGAGGCGGCGCACTCGCGCAAGATCGATCTGCTGATGGTTTCAATCGGCGGCAACGACGTCGGCTTCTCGCGCCTCGTCGCCGATGCCGTACTGGCCGACAAATCATCTCTGAAGATGCTGGGCGGCTGGTTCGGCCACATCCAGGGCATGGACGGCGCGGCGTCACAGTTGACCTCGCTCGATGCACGCTACAAGTCGCTCAACCGGGCGGTTCGCAATATCCTGCACATCCCGTGGGCTGAGAGCGACCGCATCCTGCTCACGGCCTATCCCGGACTGGCGCTGATGGAGGATGGCAGCAGCGTATGCCCTGACGGGCGCGCCGGCATGGACGTCCTATCCGACTTCAGGCTGAGCGCCGAGCGGGCGCGCGAGGGCAGCGTGCTGGCTGGCAAGCTCAATTCAATCATGCAGAATTCCGCGCGCGAACATGGCTGGACCTACGTTGATCGCCACCAGCGTGACTTCCTTGGTCGCGGTATCTGTGCGGGTTGGACCGACGCTGCGTTTTCGTCGGCCGACGACCTGCGCATGCCGCGCAAGGTGGATGGCGTGTGGAAGCCGTACAACCCGGCCGACTATCGGCCGTACATCTCGCGCCAGCGCTGGTTCAGGACACCGAACGACGCATTTCTCACCGGAAACTTCCACGTTTCCGCTTCTCTGCTTCAGCAGGTGCTGCGCGTAAAGACGCTGTCGTGGTTCCAGTTGGTTCTGGCGTCGACCTACTCGGGTGCTTTCCATCCGACCGCCGAGGGCCAGGCCGCGATCGCCGATGCGGTTGCGGATAAGGCACGACTGGTGCTGGCCAAGTATGACCAGGAGCGCGGCAGCGTCAGCCAGATAGAGAGCGTTCAGCCGATCTCCATACCGTCAGATTGATCATTCGCGTCTCAGCCGGTTGGTTGATGCAGTCACACAAATGCGGTGCTCGCTCATAAGCGGCGGTTAGCGCGCCGGTGCCACGCTGCGCCTGCAGTAGATGCAAAGGAGCAGCGCGATGTTGAAACTTCTCGTGGTAGCCTGCGCGACGATTGTTCTGGTGCCAGCTATGGCAAATGCCCAACCTTGGCAGCGGTCAGCGCAGCAGAAGAAACTCGACAATTGCACCTATTTCACGGTCGATACGACGACCTGGCGGACACGTTGCATCGATGAGGATGTCATGTGGAGCCGGGCTCTTGCATCCAGTCGCGGTGGAGGCTCGGAAACGGCGGCAAGCCCCGTCCCGTAGGGCGAGCGGGCGGGCCGTGGCTCGAACAGTTTTGAATGCGATACGGCAGCGGGCACCGGGAAGGATCTTTTGGCCTTTCGCGGCAGATCCTTCCCGGCAAATTAGAGTCCTTCCGATTGAGATGGAAACGGAGACGTCAACCGAGCACAGTTGTCATCCCGGTGCTAGTCACCGGGATCCATCCAACTGCACGTGTCGACGCCCGCCGAAAGATGGATCCCGGGCACAAGGCCCGGGATGACTAGGAAGGGACGCCATTCGACCTAAATCGGAAATGCCCTAGACCGGAACTCAGTAGGCGCCGCCGGCCATTGTCGGCTGCCAGTTCTTCTCGTGCATGGCAATTGTCGCGCGGCGGAAATTGAGCTGCTGCTCTGAGATCCACGGCAGCGTCAGCTCGAAGGCGATCGAACCTGGCTCTTCGCGCAGATACTGATCCAGTAGATCCGGGTCACTCGGTTTTGCGGCCTTGAGCGTCAGCTTGAATTTGTAAGATCCGGAATCCGTAACGAGCAGTGGCAGCGGATTGCCCATCGGATAAAAGCGCACCGTTTCTGAAAACACGTCGCGCCCCGCGATGGTGATCGGCGCGAACGCGCGGTTCATGGCGCTGGAATCGCGGGGATGTTCTCCGAGATAAGCGCTGTAGTATTTCTTGGTGGTGCCGGCGCTGTCGGTGACGTCGAGTTCCATAGACAGCACCGTGGCGGCGCGGGCGCCGTCGTTGGTGACGGTGATCGGGATCGCGAACAGTTCGACACTGCCACCGCCATCGCGACCGTAATGGATGACGGGCGGAACGAACGATTCCAGTTTCGGCTGTTTCAGCGTGCTTTCGTACAGGCTGAAGCCCGAGAACACGAACGCGAACATCGAGATCAGCGTCGCCAGTTTGCCACCCTGCGACGCGGCTTCCGGTAGCGTAGACACCGCGCCCCCCTCACTCATGACTTGAAGCGCAGATCTTTTGCGCATTCCCCGTTGCTCCCATGACCATCATTCCTCAGTGCGAAATCCGTGCATCGCATGCCGGGCGATTGCGACGAAACGACGTCGGATGATGGGTGTTCCATATAGCAGGATCGCGACAGGCTGGGTTAGCCGCGCGTGTCCTTCCGGCGGGACATGAAGGCAAGGCGCTCGAACAGGTGCACATCCTGCTCGTTCTTGAGCAGCGCGCCATGCAGCGGCGGGATGAGTTTGCGCGGATCGGACTCGCGCAGCGTTTCCGCGGTAATATCCTCGTTCAGCAGCAGCTTGATCCAGTCGAGCAACTCGGATGTGGAGGGCCGCTTCTTGAGGCCCGGCACCTCGCGGATGTCATAGAAGATCTGCAGCGCTTCCGAGACCAGCTTGCCTTTGATGTCAGGGAAGTGGACGTCGACGATGCTGCGCATGGTCTCGGCGTCCGGGAACTTGATGTAGTGGAAGAAACAGCGGCGCAGAAAGGCGTCCGGCAGTTCCTTTTCATTGTTCGACGTGATGATCACGATGGGCCGCGCGCGCGCTTTCACCGTCTCGCCGGTCTCGTAGACGAAGAACTCCATGCGATCGAGTTCCTGCAGGAGGTCGTTAGGAAACTCGATATCGGCCTTGTCGATTTCGTCGATCAGCAGAACCGGCCGGGTCTCGGTCTCGAAGGCCTCCCACAGCTTGCCGCGGCGAATATAGTTGCGGATGTCCTTGACGCGCGCATCGCCCAATTGGCTGTCACGCAGGCGGCTGACCGCATCGTATTCGTAAAGGCCCTGCTGCGCTTTGGTGGTCGATTTGATATGCCATTCCAGAATCGGCACGCCGAGAGATCGCGCGACTTCAATGGCCAGCATCGTCTTGCCGGTTCCCGGCTCGCCCTTGACCAGCAACGGGCGCTGCAACGTTACGGCGGCATTGACCGCGACCTTGAGATCCTCGGTCGCAATGTAGTTGTCGGTTCCAGTGAAACGCATCGACACCCTGTGTGGCCCTCCACGGCAATCGCTGGCGAAGGGCCGGACATTAGTGCGCTTCACCGGCCGTGAAAACGGGCTTTGCGATCCGCGCGATCAGTCGCACGCAGGATTGCTGCGGATGGTGCGCGCGGCGAGGGGTGCAAGAGCAATCGAATCGCGCTGCAGTGCAGCATAACGCGCGCCGCAACGCACGCCTGGGTGGGAGAGCAACCAGGCGTGCGTGCATGCTCTCTGCGGGGCGGTGACCTGCTGCGATCAGATCACCTCACTGCCGCCGTTTGCGCGAGAGATTAGTAAAATAC
>JAEZBU010000178.1 GCA_023426855.1 Pseudomonadota bacterium
GGGCATTTGACCCAGAGATTGTCCGGAACCTCGCGCTTCGTCGTCAGGAAGCTGCGGATCTTGGGACGCACGACGTTATTGATCCAGTTCACGCTCGAGCGCTCCTCACACCCCGAATACCGATTTCATACGCCCTCGACACTGCCCTGCCCCGCGTAGGTCCGAAATCCCAGCCCGCCATCTACGGCTCGTGCGGTCATGACCGCAATCCACCCGCCAAGCTTTTCACCAGATCTAGGACGTCGGGTACCGTCTTACCAGTCGCCTTGCCATCGGCATCGAGGCTATCCTTGATGGCGTTAACGAGCGCCGAGCCGACAACCACGCCATTGGCTCCCTTGGCGAGGGCCGTGGCCTGCTGTGGGGTTTTTACCCCAAAACCGACGACCACGGGAAGAGTTGTAGATCGACGAATTTTGTCAACCTGGGCGTGAACCGCCTCGACGTCCGGCGCAGCCGTCCCGGTGATCCCGGTGATCGAGACATAATAGACGAACCCACTGGTATTAGCGAGCACTGCGGGCAATCGCCGCGAATCCGTGGTCGGCGTGGCCAAGCGGATGAAGTTCAACCCGCGCTCGATCGCCGGCAGGCACAGCTCATTATCGGCTTCGGGCGGCACGTCGACGATGATCAGGCCGTCCACACCGGCCGCCTTGGCATCGTCCAGGAACGCTTCGGTCGGATAGACGTAGATCGGGTTGAAGTAGCCCATCAGCACGATCGGCGTGGTGTTGTCGTGCTTGCGGAAATCCTTAACCAGTTCCAACGTTTTACGCATCGTCTGGCCACCGGCCAGGGCGCGCTGCGACGACAACTGGACCGCCGGCCCATCCGCCATCGGATCGGAAAACGGCATACCGAGTTCGATGATATCCGCCCCTGCTCCCGGCAGCGCGGCGAGCAGTTGGCGGCAGGTCTCAAAATCCGGATCGCCGGCCGTGATGAAGGTGACCAGGGCGCCACGGCCCTGGGTCTTGAGGTCAGCGAACTTGCTGTCGATACGTGTCGGTGAGGTCATCTGATCAATCCCGGCCTTCCGCCATCACATCTGCATGCCGAGATGGCCGGCGACTGCGAAAATGTCCTTATCGCCGCGCCCGCACATGTTCATCACCAGCAGATCGTCCTGTGGCAGCGTCGGCGCCAGCTTGGTGACATAGGCCAGCGCGTGCGATGGCTCCAGCGCCGGAATGATGCCTTCCAGACGGGTGCAGAGCTGGAACGCTTCCAGCGCCTCCTTGTCCGTGATCGGCACGTAGGTGGCGCGGCCGGTGTCCTTCAGCCAGGAATGCTCCGGCCCGACGCCCGGATAATCGAGCCCGGCCGAAATCGAGTGGCCTTCCAGGATCTGACCGTCGTCATCCTGCAGCAGATAGGTGCGATTACCATGCAGCACGCCCGGCCTGCCGCCCGCCATCGACGCGCAATGGCCGTTGTGGACGTCGATGCCGTGGCCCGCCGCCTCGACGCCGAAGATCTTGACGCTCTTGTCGTCCAGGAACGGATGGAACAGCCCGATGGCGTTCGAGCCGCCGCCGATCGCCGCCACCAGCGTATCGGGAAGCCGGCCCTCGGCCTGCATCATCTGCTCGCGCACTTCGTTGCCGATCACCGACTGGAAGTCGCGCACCATCGCCGGATAGGGGTGTGGACCAGCCGCCGTTCCGATGATGTAGAAGGTGTTGTGCACGTTGGAGACCCAATCGCGCAGCGCCTCGTTCATCGAGTCCTTGAGCGTGCCGGAACCAGCCGTCACCGGATTGACCTTGGCACCCAGCAGTTTCATGCGAAACACGTTCGGCTTCTGGCGCTCGACGTCGGTGGCGCCCATGTAGATCTCGCACGGCAGGCCGTAGCGCGCGCAAACGGTCGCCACCGCGACGCCATGCTGACCGGCTCCGGTCTCGGCGATAATGCGGGTCTTGCCCATGCGCATCGCCAGCAGGATCTGGCCGAGGCAGTTATTGATCTTGTGGCTACCGGTGTGATTGAGCTCGTCGCGCTTGAAGTAGATCTTCGCGCCGCCCGTCTTGCCGGCTGCCTTGGCAGCCTCACGGAAATGTTCGGTCAGGCGCTCGGCGTAATAGAGCGGCGAGGGACGGCCCGTGTAGTGCTTGCCGAGCGCCGTAAGTTCTGCCTGAAACGCCGGATCGGCCTTGGCCTCGGTGTAGGCCTTCTCCAGATCCAGGATCAGCGGCATCAGCGTCTCGGCGACGTAACGGCCGCCGTAGATGCCGAAGAAGCCCAGTTCATCCGGCCCCATGCGCAAACTGTTGGACGACGTCGCAGCCCCGGTGGACATGATCATGCACTCCTGCTTGCCGCGACGGCGGGCGCTGCGCCCTGCTTCGCTGCGGCCAAAAATCGACGAATGAGGTCGGGATCCTTCTGTCCCGGCCGCACTTCCACACCGGACGACACATCGACAATGGTCGCGCCGGTCAATCTGATGGCCTCGCCGACGTTGTCGGGATTAAGCCCGCCCGACAGCATGTAGCTCACCTTGTCCTTGACGCCGACAAGCGCGCGCCAGTCGAACGTCACGCCGTTGCCGCCCGGCAGCGCATTGGCGCGATCGCGCGGCGGCTTGGCGTCGAACAGGAACAGATCGGCGACACCGGCATAAGTCAGCGCGGCCTCGGCGTCCGCTGCAGTCTCGATGCTGACCGCTTTCATCACCGGCAGCCCCCAGCGCGCCTTGATCTCGGCGACACGCTGCGGCGTTTCCTTGCCGTGAAGCTGGAGAATGTCCGGCTGGATCGCGGCGATGACATCACCGATCAGATCGTCACCGGGATCGACGAACAGCGCCACGATGCGCGCGCGCCTCGCGACCTGCTGCGCCAGACGGCTCGCCTCCTGTGGCGACAGGCTGCGCGGGCTCGGCGGGTAGAATACGAAGCCGACGAAATCCGCGCCGGCATCCAGCGCCGCCGCCAATCCGGCGTCGCTGTTCAACCCGCAAATCTTGACCTCAACAGTCATCGTCGGCGCCTGAATGGCTCCCATAAGCGCTGAACCGGCACAGTGCCAGCTCAAGCCCCCTGCTATGTGCCCCGGGACGCAGGCAAACGCAATCCATGCCTGCCCTCACCGCCCACCGACGGGGGCCACGCACCTTATCAGGGGCTACTCTCATAGACCGCGACCGCCGCGGCCAGATCTTCGATCGATGCGCCCACCGACTTGAACATGGTGATCTCGTCGGCCGAACCCCGGCGCGGCGCGCGGCCCTGCGCCAGAGCGAACAGATCGCCCTGGATGTCGGCCTCCTTGATCACCCCGGCCTTCATCGGGATCAGCAAATCACCGGCCTCGTGCATCGCGCCGGCCATGGTATCCACCCAGATGCGGGCGCGGCGCACCACCTCGTCGTCGGTCTCGCGCATCGCCGACGTAAAGGCGCCGACGCAATCGACATGGCATCCAGGCTTCAGCCAGGCGCCCTTGACCAGCGGCGTCGAGGAAATCGTCGCGGTGGAAATCAGATCGGCGTCCCGCGCCGCAGCTTCAAGATCGGTGGCGACTGACACCTGCAGCCCGCTGCCGGCCAGCTCCTTGCAAACCTGCTCCGCCCGCTCAGCCGAGCGGTTCCACACCTGCACTTCGCGGATCGGCCGCACGGATGCGTGCGCGCGGATCAGATACGGCGCCAGCGCGCCTGCGCCAACCATCAGCATGCGATGCGTCTCGGGCCGGGCCAGGAACCTCGCGGCAAGTGCCGACGCAGCGGCCGTGCGCCAGACGGTCAGCGTCGTTGCATCGAGGATCGCAATGGTTTCGCCGGTCTCGCTCGATAACAGCAGATAGACGCCATGGATCGCCGGCTTGCCGAGACGCGCGTTGTCCGGAAACACAGTCACCGACTTGATGCCGATGTACTTGCCAGCGGTTTCCGCGCCGGGCGCCGAACTCGTCCAGGCTGGCATCAGCAGCAGCGTCGCGTCCGGACGACCATCGAGCTTGATCGGATGATGATGACGCGGCGGCGCGATTGCCCCAAGCCGGAATGTTTCTTCCAGGACGTCGACCAATTTCGGATAGCCGAGCGCGGCGCTAACCGCCACTCCGTCGATAAACCGCATCGAAAAGTCCTTGTTAGTGATCGGTCAGCGCGAGCTGCTTGGAACTGGCCGTCGCATCCGCAGACTTGCGCGCTGCCGCCGCCCGATTGGCGTCACGTTCGCGGCTGAGCCGATCGGCCTCAGCCCGCCAGCGCGCCGCATCCGCCGCCCGCGTACGCGCAATCCGACGCCAACGGCGCTGCGTGATCCACGTCGCGAGGCCACCCATCACAACGCCGATGATCAGCATCCCAAACAGATAGGCATAGAAGGGAAGCTGGGCGACAAGGATCGGATCGGCGGGATTGAACGGATCGAGGTTGAGACGCACAGCATGACGATTGGCGACTGCGAGCGTCACCAGGAACACGGCCGCGATAAAGCCCAACAGCAATCCGAGCACTCGGCCGACCACGCTTGTCACTCCTCAAAATACAATACCAGCCGCCTCATTGGCGGCCGGGCAGGCGTTCATTCAGTCAGTTGCAACCGCGGCGCCGAATTCAGCTCGCCGCAGCTTCATTGAGCCGTTCGCGCAGCTCCTTGCCGGTCTTGAAGAACGGCACGAACTTCTCCTCGACCGGCACAGCGGTTCCGGTGCGCGGATTGCGACCCTGGCGCGGCGCCCGATACTTCACCGTAAAGGCTCCGAAACCGCGCAATTCCACCCGGTCTCCGCGAGCCAGCGCATTGACGATCTCCTCGAAGATCACGTTGACGATCCGCTCAACGTCACGGTGGTAGAGGTGCGGATTCGCAGCCGCAATCTTCTGGATCAGTTCGGACTTGATCACGACGCGCTCCAACAAACGAAAACCGAATATAATCAATCAGTTTCCGGAAGGTTGCCAAACCGATACAAGACCGTCAA
>JAEZBU010000207.1 GCA_023426855.1 Pseudomonadota bacterium
CGGCGCGAAACGGACGAAATCAAAAAGACGCGGGTTGCAATTTCATGCAAGTGACTGAGACCAGTTCGGACGGCTTGAAGCGGCAGCTCAAGGTCGTCGTCGGCGCCGGTGAAATCGGCGAGCGTTATGCGGCCAAGCTGGACGAGATCAAGGATCGCGTGCAGATCAAGGGCTTCCGCAAGGGCAAAGTTCCGATCGGTCACCTCAAGAAGGTCTACGGCCGCTCGCTGATGGGCGAAGTGCTGCAGCAGACCATTGAGGAAAAGAGCCGCGCGGCGATCAGCGAGCGCAATGAGCGCCCGGCGTTCCAGCCGCAGATCGAGCTGACGGAAGACCAGCAGGAAATCGAGAAGGTCATGTCCGGCGAGGCTGACCTGTCGTTCGGCATGAACTTCGAAGTTCTGCCGGACTTCACGCTGGCTGATTTCTCGACGCTGACGCTCGAAAAGCTGGTTGCCGACGTCGATGACAAGTCGATCGACGACGCAATCAACCAGTTGGTGGATCGCAGCACGAGCTTCGAAACCGCTGAAGGCCGCGTCGCCGAGGATGGCGACCGCCTGACAATCGATTTCGTCGGCAAGATCGACGACGTAGCCTTCGAGGGTGGCACCGGCGAAGGTATCAACCTCGTGCTCGGCCAGGGCAACTTCATCCCGGGCTTCGAAGAGGGTCTGAAGGGCGCCAAGGCGGGCGACGAGCGCGCTGTCAACGCCACCTTCCCTGAGGAATATCCGGAGAAGACGCTGGCCGGCAAAGCCGCCACGTTCGATGTCACGGTCAAGGAAGTCGCGGTGCCGAAGAAGCCGGCCGTCGACGACGAGTTCGCCAAGACGCTGGGCGCGGAAAACCTCGCCAATCTGCGCGAGCTGGTTACCGAACAGATCAAGCGTGAATTCGAGCAGGCCTCGCGCACCAAGCTGAAGCGCGTTCTGCTTGATGAGCTCGAGAAGAAGCATGATTTCGCGTTGCCGCCGTCGCTGGTCGAGCGCGAGTTCGAAGGCATCTGGCGCCAGGTGACCGAAGGGCTGAAGCAGGCCGAACGGACCTTCGAGGATGAAGGCAAGACCGAAGAAACCGCCAAGGACGAGTATCGCAAGATCGCGGAGCGCCGCGTACGGCTCGGCCTGATCCTCGGTGAAGTCGGCGACAAGGGCCAGATCCAGGTCACGCAGGAAGAGCTGCGCCGCGCGCTGATGGAGCAGGCACGCCGCTATCCGGGCCAGGAGCGTATGGTCTACGAGTTCTACGAGAAGAACCCGAATGCCATCGCAGAGCTGCGCGCGCCGATCTACGAGGAAAAGGTCGTCGATCACATTCTCGAGCAGGCCAAGCCGACCGAGAAGAAGGTCGACCGCGAAGAGCTGCTGAAGCCGGAAGCGGACGAGAGCTGATCAGCAGGCGATCGGTCTTCGGTTGTGCGTGTTTCCGGGCCGCGATGCGGCCCGGTCATTGTTCGGGGTTGAAACTCCAGATTGGTTAATGGGCGACCAGCCGGCTTGGGTTCAAGCTCCGTAACAGGCGATCGAGATATCCAGCGAGGAACTCAGGGCATTGCTGCGCCGTTGGCGCGGATCGAATGCCTGTGCGCGGCTGCTGTCGGGCCGCGACGAATGGGTCCAAGCCAGACGGCGCGCGAGGGAGTAATCTCTCGCGATGCTCCCCATATTGCATTCCTGACGAACATGCTTAAGTCGGGCTTCCGGACGATCGAGTCCGTGAACAGGAGGGAAGAATGATGCGCGACCCGGTTGCCGTAACCACCAATACATTCTGGCCAATGGTCGTCGAGCAGACGACCCGCGGAGAGCGCGGCTACGACCTTCCTTCGCGGCTGCTGAAGGAGCGGATCATTTTCGTCACCGGTCCGGTCGAGGATCACATGGCGGCGTCGATCTGCATGCAGCTCCTCTTCCTTGAGGCGGAAAACCCCAAGAAAGAGATCTCCATGTACATCAACTCGCCGGGCGGCGTGGTGACGTCGGGCATGGCGATCTACGACACCATGAAATTCATCCGCCCGCCGGTTGCGACGTTGTGCATCGGTCAGGCCGCGTCGATGGGCTCGCTGCTGCTGTGCGCCGGCGAGAAGGGCATGCGCTACGCCCTGGGCAATGCGCGCATCATGGTGCATCAGCCGTCGGGCGGTTTTTCCGGCCAGGCTTCGGATATCGAGCGCCACGCCGAAGATATCGTCAAGATGAAGCGCCGGCTGAACGAGATCTACGTTCATCATACGGGCCAGAAGTACGAGACTATTGAACGTACCCTGGACCGCGATTACTTCATGACTGCGGATCAGGCCCAGGAATTCGGGCTTATCGACCGCGTCTTGACCAAGCGCGAAGAGTTCGATGCTGCCGTTGAAGGGAAGGGATGACAGCCCTGACCGATCGGTCGCTAGAGATTATCCACAACCGCCGGTTGGTCGATGCATCTGTCCGGTTGTCAGGTGCATCGCTAACCTCTGCGCGGTATCACGGAACGCCTTCCAGACCCGCGTGCGGCGGGCTTCCAGGGCCGCATTGCGGACACTATGTGCCAACATCGTATGACCTCCAGGATCCCGGTAACCTGGAGTGTTCAAATGGCGGTATTTCCCACTGGAAGTGAACCGGGACGAGAGAGTTGTTAATCCATTCTTGATCCGGACGCGCATAGCGTGCTCAGATCAGCTAAATGGAGTCAGCGCCTGCGGAACGAAGGCAGGGGCGTTGGTTAACTTGGCGGTTTCCGACGCCTCGCGGTGAGAGACGAACTGATGGCCCAGCAAGAAAAGAACACCCTGTATTGCTCGTTCTGCGGCAAGAGCCAGCACGAAGTGCGCAAGCT
>JAEZBU010000257.1 GCA_023426855.1 Pseudomonadota bacterium
ACCGCCCGGAACGAAGGCCACGCGCTGCTCGGCAACCGCCCGCTTCAATAGCTCGGCGGCGTCAATGTGCGCTGGCAGCGTCACCCACACGAACAAACCGCCTTCCGGCTTGCTCCACGTCGTTCCGGCCGGCATGTAGCGCTCAAGCGCCGCCAGCATCGCATCGCGCCGCTTCGCATACTTGGCCTTGGCGCGCACCACCTGATCGTCAAAGCACGCGCTGGCCAGCCGATACATGACCATCTGGTTCAGCGATGAGCTGTGCAGATCGGACGCCTGCTTGATCAACACCAGCCGTCGGATCACCGCACTCGCCGCGCAGATCCAGCCGACCCGCAGCCCCGGGGCGATAGTCTTCGAGAACGTGCCGGAATAGATGACGCGGCATTGCTCGATGCCGCCGCAGCGCTTGATCGCCAGTGCCTGGATGCAGGGCACGTGTTCGCCCTGGTAGCGCAGCGCGACGTAGGCGCTATCCTCAATGACCGGAATGTCTAGTTCGTCCGCCAGATCCAGCAGATGCTCGCGCGCGCCAAGCGTCAGCGTCTGCCCGCTGGGATTGGCAAAATCAGGTACGACGTAGGCGAACTTGATCGGACCGCCGGTTTCGGCAGCTGCGGCTGCGTATGACGCCGCGGTGCGATTGCCCTGCTCAGGCCTCAGCGTATCGTAACGCGGCTCATAAGCCGAAAACGCCTGCAAAGCGCCAAGATAGGTCGGTGCTTCGACCAGCGCTGTATCTCCCGGCGACAGCAGCAGCTTGCCGAGGAACTCGAGGCCCTGCTGCGAGCCCGATGTGATAAGGATGTTGTCCGGCGTGCAGGGCACGCCGAGCCGGCTCATATACCCCGTGATCCAGGTGCGCAGCGGCGCATAGCCTTCACTGGTAGAATACTGCAGCGCCTGCGCGGCGAGCTCCGGTGACTTGAGGCTGTCGGCATAGGCCTCGCGCGCAGCGTCTGCGGGAAACAGCACGGGATCAGGGATGCCGCCGGCGAAGGAGATGATATCCGGCTGATCGAGCAGCTTCAGCAGCTCACGAATCTCGGATGCCTTCATCCGCGCCGCGCGATCCGCATAGCGCGGCTCCCAGCTTGCAGAGCCTGTCATGTTTTCCTCTTAGCGTTGTCCTCGCGCATATTATGTCAGCAATGCTGACCTATTGGCAATCGTGCGGCGGGCCCGATAGCCCAAGGTATGCACTTCCGGAATAGCCGAGGCCGCTGGTCTAGATCGTCGGACCGCCGTGCAGCCGGAAACGTTCCTTGATGCGGGAAAACAGCCCGTCGCGCACGCTGCGATAGGCGTCCAGCACCTGTTCCCGGTTGCCGCTACCGACTATCAGCGAGGCATCGAACGTCGGCCAGTATTCGACATCGACAGCCATGGTGCGGGTAAGTTCCAGTGCCTGGTGATGCGCTTCTGGCGACAGCGTGATGATCAAATCGAACGACGTGTCGTTGAGATCTTCCAGCGTTTTCGGCCTGTGCCGCGTCAGGTCGATGCCAATCTCGTTCATCACCGCATCGACGAATGTATCGCGCTCGCCGGCACGCACGCCCGCCGACTCCACATAAACGCGGTTCTGCAGCAGATGACGCAGGATCGCCGCCGCCATGGGCGAGCGCACCACATTCATCGTGCAGGCGAAAAGCACTGCACCGGGAACATCGCCGACCGCGCGCACCCTTCAGCCTTTCCAGTGCAGGGCGCATACCAGCGTGAACAGCCGCCGCGCAGTATCCCGATCGAGCCGAACCTTGCCCTTGAGCCGTTCCGACAGCAGGCGGCTTCCCTCATCGTGCAGCGCGCGCCGTCCCATGTCGATCGATTGGATACGCGATGGCGGCGCGGAACGGATGGCGTCGTAGTAGCTGTCGCAGACGATGAAATAGTCCTTCATCAGGCGGCGCAGCGGCGACAGCGACAGCACATGCGTCACCAACGCTTCCGTCGCCTCATTGCCGATTGTCATGACCAGCCGGTCTTCTGCGATGCCGATTTTCAGCCTGTAAGGCCCCTCGTTACGGCCTTCCAAGGCGAAAGAATTGGCGTCCAGGATGTCGTAGATCGCCACCTCGCGCTCGTGCTCGACGTTGGCACTGGTATTGCGGATGGACTGCTGATCGAGAACCAGAGCGATCAGCCGCTCCGTCCCTGCGATCGGTTTCTGCGGGGCATCGTCCATCGCCCACCTGTCATCATTTGCGGGAACGTCGAATTTCCACCGACCGGCGATGCGCGTCCAGACCCTCGGCGTGCGCCAAAGCCATGGCAGCATCCGAGAGCTGATCGAGCGCATTGGCGTCGAGGCGCAGCAGCGAGGTGCGCTTCATGAAATCGAGCACACCGAGACCTGACGAAAAGCGCGCGCTGCGCGCCGTCGGCAGGACGTGATTGGAACCAGCGACATAGTCTCCGATCACTTCCGGCGTCAGCGCACCGAGGAAGATCGCGCCGGCATTGCGGATACGGTTTGACAGTGCGTCCGGATCGCGGGTGGCGATTTCCAGATGCTCGGCCGCGATGCGATCGGCCAGCGGCGGCGCCTGGTCGAGCGTGTCGAGCAGAATGACTGCGCCGAACACATTCCAGCTCTCGGCCGCGATGTTGCCCCTGGGCAGCTCGCGCAACTGGCGCGCGACTGCGGCCTCGACCTGTTCGGCGAAGGCCGCGTCGTCCGTCATCAGAATGGACTGCGCTGCGGTATCGTGCTCGGCCTGCGCCAGCAGATCCGCCGCGATCCATTCCGGGTCGTTGTCCTTGTCGGCGATTACCAGAACCTCGGACGGTCCGGCGATGGAATCGATGCCGACCACGCCGAACACCTGCCGCTTGGCCGCCGCCACGTAGGCATTGCCGGGACCGACGATCTTGGCAACCGGCGCGATGGTCTTGGTGCCGCAGGCCAGCGCCGCGATCGCCTGCGCACCGCCGACACGATAAATCTCGTCGATGCCCGCGATATGCGCCGCCGCCAGTACCAGCGGATTGATCTCGCCGCCCGGGCTTGGCACCACCATGACGATGCGCGGCACGCCTGCGACCTTGGCCGGCACGGCGTTCATCAGCACTGAGCTTGGATAGGACGCCAGCCCGCCCGGCACATAGAGGCCCACGGATTCCACCGCCGTCCAGCGATGGCCGAGTTCGGCGCCGATCGCATCGGTGTAACGCGCGTCAGCCGGCCGCTGCCGTTCGTGATAGGCGAGAATGCGATCATACGCCGTCTGCAGCGCCGCGATCACCTTCGGATCGGATTGCGCGCGCGCCGCCTTGATCTCATCGGCACTGACACGAATGGTGGCCGGCGTCAGCTCCAGCCGGTCGAACTTCTTCGTCAGCTCGATCAGCGCATCATCACCGCGCGCCACGACGTCAGCGATGATCGCGCGCACCGCCGCCTCGACGTCGGGAGAGCTTTCCCGCTTCATCGCTAGCAGCTCGGCAAATCGCGTCTCGAAATCCTGCGCAGTGATCGAAAGCCTGTGCGGCATAATCCTGTGTGCCCCGCCTGCGGCGGTCCTCTTTCAAACTACTTTCAGCCGGTCTTGGTGTCGTCGCTGTCCGGGTGAGCCGGCTGACTGCTTGCTGCCCATGCCGCACCGAGATCGCGCATCTCGGCTTCTATGCATTCGACCTTCAGCCGGATGGCTGCGTCGCCGGCAAATACGAATGTCACAAACCCGCCAGGCGCGTCCTGCTCATCGAACTGGATGGCGAGAAGCTCCAGCACCTGCCGGTTTGCCTTCAGATCGATGCCTTGAAGCTGGGCGCCGAGAACCCGCTCGAAGCGCAAGGCCGTGCGGCGACGCTCCAGCGCAGGCTTGTCCCCTTCCACACCCACGCATGCCGCCCAATCGAAGCGATTGGCGATGGCAACGAAACGGCGCTCGGCCGGCAGATAAGCCATATCGGCCACTTGCAGCACCGCATCCTGCACGTGGGCGGAGATCACCGCCAAGTCGTCGGCATCGAGGGCGAGAAGCTTGAGATCTGCCATCTGGGGTTCCATGAGCCGGCATCGGACCACCGCGAGATCATGCGGAGTTGTCGTATTGCAGTGCCGTTGTCGAGTGATAGCCGTGGCCAGCGCCCGGCGCAATGGGCATCGCCCCCGGCACACCCCCCGGGGGTCTACCGGCTCGACTTCGTTTCAGCCTTCCCTGAGCAGCTAGCCGCTGATGCGCTCAATCTGAGCGCCGCAATTCGACAGCTTCTCTTCCAGCCGCTCGAAACCGCGATCGAGATGGTAAACGCGGTTGATCATCGTCTCGCCCTGGGCGATCAGGCCGGCGATGACCAGCGACACGGATGCGCGCAGATCGGTTGCCATGACGGGCGCACCACGCAACCGACTGACACCGCGGATGGTCGCCGTGTCGCCGCTGAGCTGGATGTCGGCGCCCAATCGCGCCAGCTCCTGCACGTGCATGAAGCGGTTCTCGAAAATCGTCTCGCGGATCGTGCTGGTGCCACGCGCGGTGGTGGTCAGCGCCATGAGTTGCGCCTGCAGGTCGGTCGGGAAGCCGGGGAACGGCTGCGTTTCGACCCGGATTGGCTCGAGACCAGCGCCGTTGCGCGCCACCCGCACGCCGCCGTCGACATCGGTAACGGTCGCGCCAGTTGCCCGCAACGTGTCGAACGCCGACTGCAGCAGTTCGGTCTTCGCGCCTTGCAGTACGATATCGCCGCCGGTCGCTGCGACGGCAAAGGCAAAGGTGCCGGTTTCGATACGATCGGGGAGAACGGTGTGCACCGCGCCTTCCAGCCGGTCGCGCCCCTGGATCGTCAGCGTCGGCGTGCCGATACCATCGATCTGCGCGCCCATCTTGACCAGGCAAGACGCGACATCGCCGACCTCTGGCTCGCACGCGGCGTTCTCGATGACGGTTTCGCCCTTCGCCAGCGCCGCAGCCATCAATACGTTGTGCGTCGCACCAACCGAGACTTTCGGGAAGGTCACGCGTGCCCCCCTCAAGCCATTCGGCGCGCGAGCGATGACGTAGCCGCTGTCGATATCGATCTCAGCGCCCAGAGCTTTCAGGCCAGACAGATGCAAATCCACGGGCCGTGTGCCGATCGCGCAGCCACCGGGCAGCGACACTCGTGCCTCGCCCATCCGCGCGATCAACGGACCCAACACCCAGAAGCTGGCGCGCATGCGGCTGACCATTTCGTACGGTGCCGTGGTGTCGCTGATATCGCGTGCGGTAAAATGGTAAGTCTCGCCAAGGTGCTGGCCACCGCCAGCCCGCTTGCCGTCGACGGAATGATCCGCCCCGTGATTGCGCAGGATGCGGGCCAACAGGTTGACGTCGGCCAGATTGGGCACGTTCTTCAGGGTAAGCCGGTCCTGCGTCAGCAGGCTCGCGATCATCAACGGCAGCGCCGCATTCTTCGCGCCGGAGATCGGGATCGTGCCGTTAAGTGGCTGTCCACCGGTGATTTTGATTCGGTCCATGGCGTAACCCGTGCATAGCAGGCTGCAAGAACAGCCATTGTCCCAAGGCGGCGCGGCACCAGCAGCGCATGATCGCGCTAGATCGTCTACCGGTGCGACTCAATTGTGACTATTGAATACTACTGCTGATCATACCGACGGTTCGTCGCCGGACGCAGAACTATCTCGTTTTACCGACGCACGTGCCTTCGCCTGCGCCTTACGCTTCATCAGGTTGGCACGCAACTCCTTGGCCAGCCGCTCGCTTCTGTCGCTGACGCTGCGTGCCTGCCCTTGGTTCTGATGCTCCTTACGTGTCGGCTTATCGCTCGACATGCACGTTTTTCCTCATACGGCGCATGGGCTTCCCCCCGCGATTGGTAGCCTGTGTCCGGCTGCCACAGCAAGTGCGCGCATGCATGCCGAACCAGCAAATTTCACCTGCGAGCAAGCACCCAAACAGCGCTCTGCACACTGGTTCGCGCAGAGTTGTTTCAACCCCTGCGACAGGTGTGCGCCAAATTGCCTCTTTGAACAATTCTACGGATGCCTTGAGAGACCGGCGAAAGGATGCCAAAAGGGCGCGTGGCAAAAAGCGCCGTTCAGGGCGGGGGACCTGCCGACAT
>JAEZBU010000187.1 GCA_023426855.1 Pseudomonadota bacterium
GCTTTTGTGTAGCCTTCGTCGAACACGTTGTTGACGCTGGCGCCGATCTCGAAGGTGTCGTTGATCTTGTAGTTGCTGAACAGATCCAACAGCGCGTAACCGTCGGTGTACAGCGGGGTGCCATAGATCATGGCATTCAGATCGCCGGTAAACGCCTCAGAAGTAATCGTGCCGCGAGCACCGACGGTCAGTTTTTCATTCAGGAAGCGCAATCCCGCTGTCATCACCAGCACGTGCTCTGGCGTGAAGCTCTGAGCGCCCAGGCCGTTAATCTGCGACGGAAGATCGCTGTCCGTGTAGGTGTAGCTGATCTGGCCGAACAGGAAGCCAGCGTCGTAGCTGCCTTGCAGTTCCACACCCTGCAGCTTCGAGGTGCCAGGATTGTTGATGTACATGGACGCTGTGCACGGACCAAGACCAGCGAAACAACCCGTGATGTAGTCTTCAACATTGTTGTTGAAGTACGCGACCTTGAAGCGGAAAGCGTCTCGGTGCGTGAACAGGCCATTGGAAACTACGTTGGCGCCGAGTTCCCATCCCTTCTGGATTTCCGGCTTCAAGAGCGGGTTGGGCGTAAAGCCAGGTCCGCCGCCAGGATGATTGCCGCCAAGCATGGTTTCCTGGATGGTCGGCGCACGGAAGGCCTCAGCATACGTGATGTACGGCTGGAGCCACGGCGTGACCTGAGCGGCTAGAGTGACTTTGGGGTTCAACCTCTCCCCGGAGATGTCGACGTCGGTCGTGTTGAGCTTGCCATCGATTTGATAAAAATCGTAACGCAAGCCCGTAATCAGGTCGAACATGCCATAGGAGAAGGTCGTCTGCGAGAAGACACCACCCGTCGTGGCTTCGCCGCTCGGATTGACGCCACCTGCTGCGGGCGGGTTGATCAGGTTCTTCGCAGTCACGTCGTCGTTGAAGTATTCGACGCCGTACTCCGACTTCACCCGAACCGCACCCCAGTTGAACCGTGACGTGTTGGATATGTCGAAGCCCATGCCTTCGTCGCGGATGTGGCGGCCGGCAGAAGTGCCGCCCAAGCCTGGAATGTTGCGACGATAGTGCATGGCAACATCGCTCATCGAGGCATTGAAACGGAAATCGATCAACGGATTGTCCATTGAGGTGTAGCGATATTTCGCCGTGAACACCTTGGAATCGACCTGCTGATAAACCGACTGAGCGAAGAAATCGTTGTCATAAAACACACCGCCGAGAGTCAGGCGGTTGAATGGTGTGGCGCCGAATTCGGCCTTGACCAATCCGGAAATGACGTCCTGGCGTGAGTACGGGATCGTGAGGCCGTCGCCGTTCTTGTAGTCATCAGGGTTGCGGTGGCTGATCGCGCCCCCGATGGCAACGCTACCGGAACGGACGGCCGCTGCGCCCATCTCGGAGAAACCCTGATTGTTGCTGCCCCAGGTGAGCGAGGTGATCGCGCCCATGGAATTGCCGGGCTTGATGATGTCGTCGATACCGAGCGTGCGGAAGTTGGCTGAACCGGCCAGCGCCCCGGCGCCGCCCGTCGTTGAAATCGGTCCGCGCTGGATATCGATGCCAGCCAGCAGCGCCGGATCGACATAAAGCATGCCGGACGCTTCGTGCGTGGTGAAGCGGAAGTTCTGGCGTACGCCGTCGATCATCATGTTGACCCGGCCGGAACCTTCCATGCCGCGGATGTTGACTGCGATGCCAGGATTGGTGGCACTTTCACGCGTGTAGGTGCCGGGCATGGCGCGGAGCACGTCGCCGGTGTTGACCTGGCCGAACGTTTGGAGATCCGACTGGGTTGCCGTGCTGACAGCAGCGGGCGTCTCGTAGGGCACGTCCTGCGGGGGGACTGTTCGTGGCGTGGCGACGACGGGCTCTGGTGGAGCGACCTGGGTCTGCACGGGGGCTGCCTTCGGGGAGGCCTTGGCGCGGGCCTTCTGCTTCGGTCGCACGGCGGAACCTTCGACGGTCACCGGCGGCAAGGTGCCCTGAGCAACCGCTTCACCGGCAATGGCAACGGCCAGGCCGCAGACCACATAGCCGGCCAGATGCGAACCCAATTTGAGTGGTGACTTGTGTCCCGCGGCGGTGTTTTGCGCACACGCCGGTGCGATGCCGATTGCTCGGCTCCGATTGCGCCCTTGCATGTCAGTTTTCCCCTAACCCCGTGTATTGAAGCATCGGCGGGCTGGAGCGTGCGTAACGCCGCTTGGCTGGCAAAGACCGGATAAGAGATCAACGGTCGATGGGAAGACGCTAGATTTGTTTACTCGCGGAGTCAACAATGCGGGGGAAATGATCAGGAACAGAGCCCAAAAGGCAACACATTGTCAGGCTTGCCCGTTTTAGCTGCCCCGGCGTGACAGGATCGCCAAGGAACGCGAGAAGAAATCGCGCCGGGTCAGGATGAAGATCACCCAGGTCGTGGCGGCCATGAACGCCAACGGGTGGACAAACCAAGCCAGCGCGGCAATGGCGTAGTAGAATGATCGAATACCGGAGTTAGAGTGATCGGCGGCAATACCGATAAGCTCTGCGGTATCGTGCGCGTGGGTTGCGCACTCGGCCTGGTTCGTTTCGCCAGCAATAGGCGTTGATCCGATCATGATCGCCGTATAGTGCGACAGCCGCGTCGCCCAGGCGAACTTGAAGAACGCGTAGATGAAAATCGCCATCATCAGCAGGATCTTGGTTTCCCAGATCCAGGCTTGCGATTGGCCAACGAACGGCAGCCGCTCCAGCATGGCCTGCACTTTCTCGCCAGACCCGAGCAGTGCTGCCAGGCCACCGACCGCGATCACGCTGGTGGAGGCAAAGAAAGCGTTGCCCTGGGTCAGATGGCCGAGCAGAACGCCATCGAGGATGCGGTTCTCTCGTGCTGACATATTCAGCATCCAGGAGACGCGGTGATTTTGAACCGCGGCAACGATGCTGCTGCGTTCCAGCGACGAGCGCTCCGCAATTGCGCGGTAGCCGCCGATCAGCACAAAGAACCAGATCACCGCGATCAGATCGAGTTTCGGGTCGGTGAATAGCGTCATGATCATCCGCGTGGCAGCGTGGTCGTCATGTTGGTTAGAGCCGCGTCGCCACTCGGCTGTCAAGCCGACTGCCCGGGTCAGCGCAGTCAACGCGTATCCGCGCCCGTGGATTACAGGAAAACTCCGTTCCGCAGCAGTTCCGAGGACGGTCGCTCAGGTCGCGGGCGGAAAGAAAATGCAAATCGTCTTCATGCCGCCGTCGGCAGGACGCATGCACACGTGCATCCGATTGTCCTGGGAATCACGTTTTGGGAATGTCGCGGGGACGATCGTGGTGCCGTGCTTCGTCGTCACCATCATGGCGCTGTCGGGCAGGAGCACGGCCTTGTCGACGGGCGCGCAGTCCATCCCGGAACAGCAATCCCAGGGATACCGGTCGTGCGCGGCGGCGGGCGTTGCGGTGAGTGCGAGCAATAGGAACAAACGTTTGACCGACATAGTGGGCTCCTCGAATCCAGGTTCGACGAGTTCCCTCCCGGGGCCACAATGCTTTTCGGCGATGTTCGGCGTATCGCCGGGCGCTCTATGGCAGCGTCAGGCATGATCTTGACGCGATTCCGGAGGCCTGTCGCGGGCGCTGCGGCAATCGCCGGGAGATGTGACGCGATCTCCTCAGTCTGCTGATCAGGCGTGCACGTGCATAGTTACGGGGCACGTGCGTTTACATGCGGAATACGCCGAACCGCGTTTCCGGAATGGGCGCATTGAGGCATGCCGACAGGCTGAGGGCGAGCACACGGCGGGTTTCCTGCGGCGTGATGATGCCGTCGTCCCATAGCCGCGCTGTCGCGTAGTAGGGGTGTCCCTCGCGCTCGAACTGTTCCAGCACCGGCGCCTTGAACGCGTCCTCTTCCTCCGCGCTCCACGATTTGCCTTCCGCCTCGATGTTGTCGCGCCGGACGGTCGCGAGCACTGACGCGGCCTGTGGGCCGCCCATGACGGAAATGCGTGCGTTGGGCCACATGAACATGAAGCGCGGATCGTAGGCTCGCCCGCACATGGCGTAGTTGCCCGCGCCGTAGCTGCCGCCGATGATCACGGTGATCTTGGGTACGTTGGCGCTGGCGACAGCGGTCACCATCTTGGCGCCGTGGCGGGCGATGCCGCCGGCCTCCGCCTCGCGCCCGACCATGAAGCCGGTAATGTTCTGCAGGAACAGCAACGGAATGCGGCGCTGACAAGCCAGCTCGATGAAGTGCGCCGCTTTCTGTGCCGTCTCCGAATAGAGAATGCCGTTGTTGGCGAGGATCGCCACCGGAAGCCCCTCGATGCGGGCGAAGCCGGTCACCAGCGTTGTTGCGTACAACGCCTTGAACTCGTCGAGGTCGGAGCCGTCGACGAGCCGCGCGATCACCTCGCGGGCGTCGTACTGGGTCATCAGCGATGCGGGCACGCAGCCGTCGATCTCTTCGATCGGATAGGCCGGTGGCCGCGGCTCGGCGATGGCGACGCTGGGTGGTTTCAGCGTGTTGAGATTGGCGACGATGCTGCGGGCGATATCCAGCGCGTGGGCATCGTCCAGGGCGTAGTGATCGGCGACACCCGACAGCTTGGTGTGAACATCGGCGCCGCCGAGATCCTCCGCGCTGACCGTTTCGCCGGTTGCGGCCTTCACCAGCGGCGGCCCACCGAGGAAGATCGTGCCCTGCCGTCGCACGATGATGCTTTCATCCGACATGGCGGGCACATAGGCGCCGCCTGCCGTGCAACTTCCCATCACCACTGCAATCTGCGGAATGCCCTCGGCGGACAACCGCGCCTGATTATAGAAGATGCGGCCGAAGTGCTCCTTGTCGGGGAAGACTTCGGTGTGATGGGGCAGGTTGGCGCCGCCGCTGTCGACCAGGTAGATGCAAGGCAGGCGGTTCTCGCCGGCGATCTCTTGCGCGCGGATGTGCTTCTTCACGGTGAGTGGATAGTAGGTGCCGCCTTTGATCGTGGCGTCGTTGGTCACGATCATACATTCGCGGCCGGAGACGCGCCCGATGCCGGTGATCAGCCCGGCGCCGTGAATGTCGTTGGTATACATGCCGTATGCGGCGAGCTGGGACAGCTCAAGGAACGGCGTGCCGGGGTCGACCAGGCGTGTGACGCGATCGCGGGGAAGAAGTTTGCCGCGCGAGATATGCCGCTGACGCAGTTTCTCGGGGCCGCCTTGCGCGGCTTCGGCGCGTTTGGCTGCCAGATCCGCGACGAGAGCCTGCATCGCAGCCGCATTGGCGCGAAAGGCGTCGGATGACGGACTGATCCGGGAGACGATCCTGGGCATGGCAACCTCGCCGCTGACACGGGGCGCCACTCAAGCAGCGTCGCCCCGCTTCGGCAAGGGCGACGGCTGGTATTTCGGTGGCTTCAGCGATCGATGGCCGACGGGAACGACGCCCAGGACGCCGCCGAATGTTGCTATCGGCAATCCGCGCCGGAGATCAGCACTTTCGTAGTGAGGCCTGGACTTCGCGGATATAGTCGGCGCGCTCCGGCACGACCGTTACCGATTGCTCGCAGCGTGATCCGGCGACCGCCATCTTGGCCTGGAAGAACTTGCCTTCGAGGAAGATGTCGAACCCGCCGTCGGTGAGCGTGCCGCTGACGGTGCCGTTAAGGCCAGTGTAGATATTATCCTGCCAGCGGCCGGTCACTTGCGCACCGTCGACCTGCAGATGAGTCGACGCATCGAGGCGGTAATTGTCGCTCTTACAACGCAGATTTTGGCGCAGCCGGGTGCTGTCGCCATCGGGCAAGTAGGTCACCACGCACTTGAAATTCTCGGCGGGGCCGGATGCTGGCATCACCGTTCCTTGCCCGGCCCAGCGGCCAGCCAGTCCCGCGAACGAGTCCGGCGCGCTGGCGGTCGCCCAGTTCGAGTAGGCGCCAACGGCGGAAAGACCTGCGGCGCAGGCGGCTGCAGACAGGATACGCGAACGGATCTGCATGTCGTCATAACCCCCAATAGATTGATGCCGGCACATTGGCGCGGTGCCGGAAAAGCCCCAGGCTCACCAGCGAACGGTCAAAAACGGAGCTGAAATGGTTCGGCTGCATACAAAGCATGCGATCCGGACACGTCGGATGTTGAGCTGCGAATCCGGCCGTTTGTTGTTCAATCAACTGTGATGTGGGGGCGGAAATGGAACGATTTTGCGGAAGGGTCTCTTGAGTGCCCGGAAAGTGCCCTCCTGCGGCTGCGGCGTCCTGCACCCAAGGCCCCTCAAATCATCGCTTGCGATCGTCGCCGCGAGGCGCTAGGAAACAGCCCTTCAGAGGGCGCTTAGCTCAGCGGTAGAGCACTACCTTGACATGGTAGAAGCGCACTCTTGAATATACTGGGTTTTACGGGGCTCGTCAGGTTCACTGAACCGCTGAACCTCGTTTTTACCCAGGTTGGGGCGCTTAGCTCAGCGGTAGAGCACTTCCTTGACATGGAAGGGGTCACAGGTTCGATCCCTGTAGCGCCCACCATCTGAACAGCTTGAACCGCCAAGCTTCTTCCCGCCGGGTGAGCGGGGCTCTTCAGCCGAAATCGTGCGATGGCCGCGGGCGCGTCACCGCTGCCCGCGCTGCTCTAGTCAGCGACCGTTCTTAGTCAGGCGGCCGGCGAGAGGATCGGACCGGCAAGGCGATTGAATAGTCGTGCAAGCCGATTGGGTTTCGGCGCCGATTTGCTGGCGCGATCGTGCAGGATGATCGGCTCGGCACACTTGTCGTCGGGAATGGCGCAGTAGCTGACGTCGAGCATGGTGATCGCGACGTTCGGGCATCGCCCCATGGCCACGGCGAGCGATGTCTGATCGACAGTATAGCGCGGTGCCGATCCTGTTTCCTTGATCCAGGCATCGACGAATGCCCGACCGCTTTCAGTTGGCTTGAACACCATTGTGCC
>JAEZBU010000111.1 GCA_023426855.1 Pseudomonadota bacterium
TCGCTACGGCGGGCGCGTTGCCGCCGGGCACGTGAGCAAGCTGTCGGCGATTTCACCCGCGGCGCAAATCGAACTCGCCCAGCGACTGCGCGATGCAGGCGTTGCCATTACGGTCCTGCCGTCGACCGATCTGTTCCTGATGGGGCGCGACGTGGCTTGCAATACGCCGCGGGGCGTGACGCGTGCAGATCGTTTTCTCGAACACGGCGTCACCTGTTCGCTGGCGACCAATAATGTGCTCAACCCATTCACGCCGTTTGGCGATGCGGCTCTGATCCGTATGGCCAATCTTTACGCGAATATCGCCCAACTCGGCCGGCCCGGCGATTTGCGGCACTGCCTCGACATGATTACGGGGTCGGCGGCGAAGTTGATGAAGCTGGAGTCTTACGGCGTGGCCGTCGGTGCGCCGGCCGACCTGATCGTCGTGCCCTGTGCCACCGGCACCGAGGCCGTGGCGGAGGTTGCGACGCCGCTTCTCGGCCTAAAACGCGGACGTCGCTCGTTCTTCAATGCGCCGGGTCGCTTATTTTTGCCGGAGCGATAAGCTGCCGGAACCCGGACGCGACAGGTCTCAAGCGCGTTCTTCGAAGATCATGGCCAGATTGACAATCGTGCGGACGGCAGCCTGCATGTCCTGCACGCTGACCCATTCCAGGCGCGAGTGGAACGCGTGCGCGCCCGAGAAAATATTCGGGCACGGCAGGCCCATGAAAGAGAGGCGAGACCCATCGGTGCCGCCGCGAATGCTGCTACGAACCGGCGTCAAACCTGAACGGCGAATGGCTTCCATCGCATGCTCGATGATTTCGGGATGCCGATCGACGATCTCTTTCATGTTCCGGTATTGCTGCGTGATCTCGATCGTTGCGGATGAGCGCGGAAACTTTTCCATCACGTCATCAACGATGGATTTCAGTAGCGCTTCCTTTTCCTTCAAGCCTTGCTCTGTGAAGTCGCGCACGATGAAGCTCAGCTTGGCGCTCTCAAGTGACCCGGTCATTCCGATCGGATGCAGGAAGCCTTCTTTCCCTTCGGTCGTTTCCGGCGAACACGTGTTTGCCGGCAGGCGTTCAACGATCCGCGCCGCGATTTTGATCGCATGCTCCATCTTGCCCTTGGCGAAACCCGGATGGGCGCTGACGCCTGTGATGGTCACCGTTGCGCCATCGGCCGAGAATGTTTCATCCTCAAGGTAGCCCGCGGTCTCGCCGTCGATCGTGTAGGCAAAATCGGCTCCGAGCTTTTTCAGATCGACCTTATCGACGCCGCGCCCGATTTCTTCATCCGGCGTGAAGAGGATCTTGATCGCCCCGTGCTTAATCTCGGGATGCTCGATCAGGAATTTTGCGGCATCCATGATCTCGGCCACGCCCGCCTTGTTGTCGGCGCCGAGAAGTGTGGTGCCATCGGTCGTGACGATATCGTTGCCGATCTGGTCGGCGAGAGCCGGATGCTCGCTTGCACGAATGACTTGAGACGGATCGCCTGGGAGCACGATATCGCCGCCTTGATAGTTGCCGACGACCTGCGGCTTCACATTCTTGCCGGAGCAGTCAGGTGAAGTGTCCATGTGCGAACAGAAACAGACGACCGGCACGTGCTTGTCCGACGTTGCCGGAATGGTCGCATAGACATAGCCGTACGTGTCGAGATGGGCGTCGGCGATCCCCATTTCCTGGAGTTCGCGTACGAGTAGCCGACTGAGGTCCTTTTGCTTTTCGGTCGAGGGAACGGTTGGCGAGGCTGGATCCGACTGCGTGTCGATCACCACGTAGCGAAGGAAGCGATCCAGAACGGTGTGCTGAATAGTGGGCGATGTCATCAGTGGTTCCTGGTTTTCGCAAGGGACGCAGTCTCGGCGGCGGCCGATAGCAGTAAAGGTGCGGGGCGAGCGTAACGTCCTGAGCCAGCCACAGCCATATGGGCTTTGGATAGACTGTTATGCATGCCGCGACCATTTAGGAACGGGCTATACTCACCCAGAAAAGATGGTGGAAATGGATCTAGGACTTCAAGATCGGGTCGTTCTCGTCACCGGCGCGGGAGCAGGCATCGGGCAAGCCATTGCCCTCGCTTTTGCGGACGAGGGCGCGACGGTTGTCGTCAACGACGTCGTACCCGAGCGCTGTAGCGAAACGCTCGATCTGCTACAGGAGAAGGACTGTCGGACCCTGCAGGCCGCATTCGACATCACGAATCGCGATGCGGTGGAGGCTGGCGTTTCCGAGGTTCAGGCCCGGCTGGGGCGGTTAGACGTCCTGGTTAACAACGCAGCGGTCATGGTCAACAATCTGGCCTTCGTCGATAAGCGGCCGGAAGATTGCGAATTGGAGATCGCGGTTAGCCTGTTCGGGACGATGCATTGCACGCGCGCTGCCCTCAAGGGTATGGCGGAACACCAGCACGGGCGGATCATCAACATCGTTTCGGACGCCGCGCGCGTGGGGCAGGAGAAGGAAGTTGCCTATTCGAGCGCGAAGGGCGGCGTCATCTCCTTTACCAAGTCCCTGGCCCGCGAAGTGGGGCGGAACGGCATTACCGTGAATGCCGTCTCTCCGGCTGCACAGGCCGAGCTTGCGTTCGCTACCGGCCCGGACATGCAGTATCGCTACTTCTCCTCGGGTTTTGAGACAGACGATATCGTCAGAATGATCGAGCTCAACTTCAGCGGACGCCTGAAGCTCTACGATGGACCTTTTACTTTCGCCCCAGGGATCGAGATGCGCGCCGCATGCTGTGTGCCCGCTGGACGAGGCGGCGGTGACGAAAGTTATCGAGAGCGTCTTGGGACTTGAGGCCGTCTCCGACGTTGCGATCGAGGTGGTGTTTCCTCTCGTTCCTCGATGAATAGCAGCCCGTCCATACGGGCGATCCGCTGATTGATGTAGTTTTTGGAACCGGGAGTGCGCAGAGAGCCTTCTGGTGTAAGTCTGACAAGGAAAATACGATGTCAAAGGAAACTGAAGACAGCTTGTTCGAAAAGGGACTGGTCGTTCGCAAAGAAGTTTTGGGCGAAGATTACGTCGCGCGCTCCATTGCCGGTGCCGACGAGTTCACCCGTACGATGGCAGAATGGTCGACCGCCCATTGCTGGGGCGCTCTTTGGACACGGCCAAGCTTCGACCGTCGTAGCCGTAGCATCGTCAACCTGGCGATGATCAGCGCACTGAACCGTCCGCACGAATTGAAGCTGCATGTGAAGGCAGCGCTGAAGAATGGTCTCACCAAGGACGAGATCAAGGAGATATTCCTGCAGGTCGGGGTTTATGCTGGCGTCCCCGCGGGCATCGATAGCTTCCGTATTGCCCGGGAGGCCTTCAAGGAGATGGGCGACGATGCATAATCAAGAGGAAAACGGCGTGGCGCAGTCCGTGATATCTCCTCCTGCTTCGGTTGCCGTTATCGGGCTGGGTAATATGGGGCGCCCGATGGCGGCGCGCCTGATCACTGCCGGGTTTCAGGTTAGCGGTTTCGATACCTCTGCAGCCATGTGCGAGCGGTTCGCAAGCGAAGCAGGCGGCACTGTCGCGTCTTCTCTAGAGAAGGCGGTGGAGACGGCGCAAATCGTCATCACGATGCTGCCCAATGGCGAGATCGTTCGCGATGTCGTGCAGCGCATGCGTCCGCATCTGCAGCGGGGCGTGGTGATCGTGGAGATGAGCTCGTCTGACCCTCTCGGCACGCGCGAGCTTGGGGAGGAGCTCGTCGCAGCGGGTATCGGATTTGTCGATGCGCCTGTATCGGGTGGCGTCAAACGTGCGATCGACGGCACACTTGCCATCATGGTTGGCGGCGAAGGCAGCACCATCGATCGCGTTGATTTAGCCCTGAAAACTATGGGAAAAGCGATTTTCCGCACCGGGCCGATCGGCTCTGGCCATGCGGTCAAGGCGCTCAATAACTATGTATCGGGCGCAGGGCTTGTCGCCGCCCTGGAGGCGATGAACGTTGGCAAGATGTTTGGCATCAAGCCGGATGTGCTGGTCGACGTGCTGAATGCCTCGACGGGCAAGAACAACTCGACGGAAGTCAAGCTCAAGCAGTTTGTCATCTCTCAGCGTTACGATTCGGGGTTCTTTCTTGGGCTTATGGCCAAGGATATCCGAACGGCCCAATACCTCGCGGAGCGTCTTGGTGCGCCACTGCCGCTCGGCGAAAAGTGCGCCTCTCTTTGGGATGCGGCAGCCGAGAAGCTTGGAGAGACGGCCGATCACACCGCGATTGACCGCTTTTTGACTGAGGCTTCCTAACGCATAGCATCCGCTGTACTAGAGATCCTATTCAACGCAGCAGCCCGACAGCTATGATCGTGATGTGGCCTGGATCGGCCACATCAATCTGGTTTGTCGCGACTGCGGTTATCTAGGTGAGAGCTCTAGGCGATGGATCTGCGGCAACTTGAATATTTCATCGCGATCACTGACTCTGGCGCGTTCTCTCGCGCCGCGGCAAAAGTATCTGTCGCCCAGCCTGTGCTGAGCCGTCAAATCAGGACGCTTGAAGACACTCTCGGCGCCAAACTCTTTCACAGGACCGGCCGTGGTGTCGCGCTGACAGAAGCCGGCAAAATGCTGGAGAAGTATGCCCGGGCGATCCTGGAGGTGAGATCTGCTGCTCAGTATGAAATCGCTTCCCTGGGATTGGCGCCCACCGGGCATGTCAGCCTTGGTATGCCTCCCTCTGTTACGGCTGCGCTCGCTGGGCCTATTGTCCAGCGCTTCAGTCAGCAGTTTCCTAAAATCCTTCTCGGCGTCACGGAAGGGTTCAGCGCGCATGTGCTGGACTGGCTCGTATCCGGCAAAATAGACGTTGCGGTCCTTTATGACACGCCGCATAGCCGGTCGATATCGACGGACGAACTTCTAACCGATGAATTGTTCCTGCTTGGTCCGATGAATGACACAGCAGGGGTTGGAGACGGCGTCGTTCCCACTGTCGCGCTTAAGGATATTCCGCTCATTTTGCCGAGCCGTCCGCATGGATTGCGGTTGTTGGTTGACGCGTTTCTGGCCCGTCTCGGCGGCTTCGTCGCGAACGTCCGGATCGAAATCGACGCGATGCATTCCACTTTGCGCCTTGTCGAGGCTGGCGCGGCTTATACCGTTCTTTCGTATGCCTGCGTCCATGAGCTGGTTCAGGCGGGGCGGATACGATACTGGCATCTCGAGCCAACAATGAACCGAAAGCTTATTCTCGCATCCTCAACGCTGCGGCCTTCGACGGAGGCATCACGCGCACTGGCCGCGACGGTCCGATCGCAAGCCAAAGCCATGCTTCGCTCGGGGCAATGGTCGCCGAAAGCATGAAAATCCATGCGTGAGACGATAGGGCTGTTATTCCAGCCGTAACGGTTCTGATATCCGCTTTTGTAGCTAGACTGCGAAGCATTCAAATTGGCCGATTTCAAGATCACCTATCAGGTGACTGGAAATCGCCAGTGATCGCCCATGTTGCGATCGCGACAAGAAAACTCGCGAGGAGGGGACGGCGTGAACGCTGAAAGCGTCTCGAACAGCAATATCATCGCGCGCTATATCGCTCAGGCCTCATCACGGAACCGCGGCATGCTGAAGCGATCGTTCGTGATGGCCAGGCGGACCTGGTCGCCCTCGGTCGCGGCATGCTCTACAACCCGCGATGGCCATGGCACGCGGCTGCTGAACTCGGCGCGCAAGCCGTTTCCCCAGTACAGTATCAGCGCGCTCATCCATCGATGCGAAGCGGCAATTTCCTGAAGCCGGCTCTTCGTGCCCCGCAATAACCGCTGGCGCAATCGCCGAAGCTAAGACCGGCGCCGGACTTCAAGCCGGAATAATCTCCAGCGTCTATTCAAGGCATGAGCTTTTCGAGCGTTTCGCTCAATTCGTAGACGCTTGAGACTGCCAGGTCATGCCCGAAACGAAGGCCGTCACGTTCGGCGCGATTGCCCGGAATAGTGCTGGTTGGTCTGATTGCGGGCTCTAGCTTGGTTCAATGCTTCAGCGGGTTGCCGCCTATAAGAATATAGCCAACGTCAGCAATAGCTTCTCTGGCGCGCGATGCGTTCGTAATTAATTTCGCATCAACACAGCGGCGGTACTCTTCCCAATATCCTCATGGCGACAGCATCGGGAGTTGGGCCGGCGTCTCGTCGTCCAATAATCCGAAAATGGAATGTCGTTTGGCGTCGTCACCGCTCCAGATCATAATCGCGAATTCACACTTGGTCCTCTTCGCCGTTGCGCTTCGTGCCGGATATTGCGCAGGCGCGGCGGCAAGCGAGTGACGTCACGCTCGCCGATCCTAATGGCGCCGAAGGTCGGTTGCACAAAAGCAGCAATCCAATCATGCGCAGCGTCGTGGTCTTGCCGCAACCCGACGGACCGACGAACACCATCAGTGCGCCGGCCTCAATCATCAAGTCCAGCTTGGCAACCGCTGTCTGCTCGGCATAGGTTTTGGTCAGGCCGGTGAGGTTTATTGCCGATTGGATCGAGATCGATGAAGACGTCGTGCGCATCCCTGGCCGAAAAGAGGTTCTGGAACAGGCCGTTTCGAGTGGTGGGAGCTTCTTCCCGCCTGGGGCTTGCACATTTGTTCCGAAATGGCGCACCCGAGATGCGCTACGGCGATTTGATCCAGATTCGAAACCTGTTGAAATAAAATATTTATTCCGGAGTCGGATACCGCGCGCGGTTGCGCGAAAAAGGTATGCCCCGTTCTGGTGCTGGCCTCGCGTAAGCCATCGGGGCTATGGTGCCGCCCGTTTGAATGGAAGGGTACGGGCATGGCCGCGAAGAAGAAGTCAGCGAAGGACATCGCGAACGGGATAGTCGGGCTGTTCCTTCTTGCCGGGATCGCATGGGGTGCCATTGCGATCACAACCGGCGGGGAAAGTGCCGCGCCGACCGCAGCGGAAACCGCCGCCTGC
Organism: Pseudomonadota bacterium; assembly: GCA_023426855.1. Taxonomy (GTDB): domain Bacteria; phylum Pseudomonadota; class Alphaproteobacteria; order Rhizobiales; family Hyphomicrobiaceae; genus ZC4RG25. The sequence continues at coordinate 6,914 of JAEZBU010000111.1, forward strand.
CGCGAAGATGTGGATTGTGCCGTTCAGCCGATCCGCGTCGATGCTTTCGCGGGGTGCCGCTTGGCTTTGGAAGCCGCGCTGGGCGGCAAGGATTACGAGTGGACCTCGGGCGTAACGTCGCCGCGCTTCCCGGCTTGGGCATGGGGCGACAAGGTGAAGGGGATCGCGGCGTTCATGGGCGATCAGATCAAGATCAGCGGGCAGCGGCACGCCTACAAGTGCCAGTTCGATATTGCCGCGAAGGAAGTCGTCGAGGTTACGGCTTGGCCCGGCCGCATCTGACCGGTGGAAAATAGGCACAAAAAAGGCCCCCTCGAACCGGCGAACCGGCGCGAGGGGGCGATGTTGCGAACGCCGCCGCATCTTCAAGCGCGATATCGACCTGCTACTCAAGGACGAAGGTTTCGATGCGGGAAACCAGTTCTTCAAGGGTGGTCTTCGCCGCAAGTTCGGACGCCGGAATACAGGCAAGGCCGCGCCGGGCGGCCAAGCTTCGCGCCGCTTCGAACTGGGGTACGCTCCTTGATGCGCCGTTGCGTAGCAATTTCCCAATATTCCTGAAGCTCCGCGTTCATTTCCCGGATGACGCCGCGCGCCACGACGCCGTTGGGATCGTCCGCGATGCGGATATATGTCAAGGCGCGGATTGGGTTGCGCGGATCAAGGTGCCGGAATTCGGCGGGGACTTTGCGGATCAGATACCAGAAACCATCGCGGCGATGGGGGTGTTCGACATCGTATATTCAGCTTTGGCGATTGCGCGGTCCAAGGTGCATACAGTGTTTTGAACGTCCAGCCGAGGCTTCTAACCGCTTGATTTTGCTTGCTTTTGCCCGTGGAGGTTTGGCGCACCCGAGAGGATTTGAACCTCTGACCTCTGCCTTCGGAGGGCAGCGCTCTATCCAGCTGAGCTACGGGTGCAT
>JAEZBU010000307.1 GCA_023426855.1 Pseudomonadota bacterium
TCGCCGACGCGGTGGAAGCTCTGCTCGGCGCCATCTTCATCGAAGCGGGTTTCGACGTATCGCGCAAAGTCGTGCGGACGTTGTGGAGTGCCGAGATCGAGGAAATGCCGCACGCCGCCGCTGATCCCAAGTCGGCGCTGCAGGAATGGGCGCAGGGGCAGGGGCTGAACCTGCCCGACTACATCGAAGTTTCCCGTACAGGTCCCGATCACGCACCGCGTTTCATCACGGAAGTGCGCATTTCGGGCAAGAAGCCCGCCCGCGGCGAGGGTGCGTCGAAGCGGCAGGCCGAGCAAGCGGCGGCCAAGGCGCTACTGACACGCGAGGGCGTTCTGGCGCAGACGGCGGCCGTCCGACCTAAGCGCCCGTTGAAGAAGACATCCCATGGCTGAGCCAGACACCGAGATCAGGACCCCAGACGCCGACAAGATGCGCTGCAGCTTCGTCGCGGTGATCGGCGCGCCCAACGCCGGCAAATCGACGATGGTCAATCATCTGGTCGGCACAAAGGTCTCCATCGTTTCGCACAAGGTGCAGACCACCCGCATTCCCGTGCGCGGCATCGTCATCTCCGGCGACAGCCAGCTCGTGTTTCTGGATACGCCGGGCATTTTCCGCCCGCGGCGGCGTCTCGATCGCGCCATGGTCGAGGCAGCCTGGACCGGCGCGCTCGATGCCGACGCCGTGGTGCTGCTGGTCGACGCCCAGCGCGGCCTGGAAGAAGACGTCGAACGTATCGTCTCGCGGCTGGGCGATGCCCGCGCCACCAAGGTTCTGGTGCTGAACAAGGTCGACAAGCTGTCCGAGAAGAAGAAGCTGCTCGATCTGGCCCAGGAACTAACCGGCCGGGTCGCGTTCGATCGCGTGTTCATGGTGTCGGCGCTAAACGGCAGTGGCTTGGACGACGTGAAGGCTTATCTTGCCGAAACGGCACCGCTCGGACCGTGGCATTTCCCGGCCGATGAAATCTCCGACATGACGGAGCGGCGCCTGGCCGCCGAGATCACGCGCGAGAAGGTCTACGAGCGCTTGCACGAGGAATTGCCGTACGCCATCACGGTCGAGACCACCGATTGGAAGACCCATCGCGACGGCTCCGCCCGCGTTGAGCAGACCATATTCGTCGAACGCGAAAGCCAGAAAAAGATCGTGCTCGGCAAACAGGGCTCAACCGTGAAGCAGATCTCCATGGAGGCGCGCGAGGAACTCGGCCGCCTGCTCGGCCATCCGGTGCATCTGTTCGTATTCGTCAAAGTGCGTGAAAGCTGGGCCGACGATCCCGAGCGCTACCGCGAAATGGGGCTCGATTTTCCCAAGGAGTGAGCTTCGCTATTCCGTCAGCGGACGGACCCATAGGCCTGCCCATGAACTGGTCCGATGAAGGGGTTATCCTCTCGGTCAAACCGCACGGCGAAACCGCCTGCATCGTCGACATCCTGACCCGCGAACACGGCCGTCATGCCGGGTTGGTGCACGGCGGGCGCGGGCGCAAGCTGCGGCCGGTTCTGCAGGTCGGCAATCATGTCGATGTGGCCTGGAAGGCGCGGCTGCAGGACCAACTCGGCTTCTTCACGGTGGAGCTGCGCACCGGATACGCTGCTGGAGCCATGCAGGACGCCGCCGCCCTGACCGGCCTGACCTCGATCTGCGCACTGTCGCGTCTGTTGCCGGAGCGCGATCCGCACCCCGATCATTTTGAAATCACGCTGTTCGTGCTCGGCTATCTCGATGCGCCCGAAATCTGGCCGGCGCTTTACGTGCGCTGGGAGCTGAGCTTGCTGAAGGAACTGGGCTTCGGCCTCGACCTGACCTCCTGCGCGGCGACTGGCGGCAACGACTATCTGGTCTGGGTATCGCCGAAATCCGGGCGTGCCGTGTCAGCATCGGCGGGCGAACCCTATCGCGACAAGCTGCTCCCGCTACCGGCGTTCCTGGTCGGCGCGCATCGCCAGGCGGTCACCATGCGCGACGTGATGGACGGCCTGACGCTGACAGGCACGTTCCTGAAATCGCGCGTGCTGGATCCAGCCGAGCTGACGATGCCGGAACCCCGCCATCGTCTTGTGTCGGCGCTGGGCCGCATGCCTCAGCATTGACACAGCGCCTAGGGTACGTCCGACAAACTGAAAACATCGCCGAAGCACGTCCTTCACCTCTCCCGTGGGGAGAGATCGGCGCGCAGCGCCGGGTGAGGGGTTGCGACATCAACAGTACCGAGAGCCCCCTCACCCCGACCCTCTCCACGCCAGAGAGAGGGGGGATTGAGTGCGCGCCTCGCAGGTTTCAATCTAAGGCATTTCCGATTTAGGTCGGATGTTGTCCCGTCCTGGTCATCCCGGTGCTTGTCACCGGGATCCATCCAGCTGCATGTGCGACGCCAGCCGTGAGATGGATCCCGGGCACAAGGCCCGGGATGACGACTGTGGCTCGGTTGACGTCTCCGTATCCATCTGAAGCGGAAGGACCCTAAGTCGGGGCGACGCCTACTCAGCGGCAGCAGGCAGATCAGTCGTGCCAACCGCGCCGTTGGCCAGCAGATCGTCGATTTCCTGCGCGCTGTAGCCGATCTCAGCCAGAACCTCGCGGGTATGCTGGCCAAGCAGCGGCGCAGCCGTTTCCACCTTGCCCGGCGTCTCGGAGAACTTCACCGGCAGGCCGATGGTCTGCATCTTTCCGGCCTTCGGATGGGTCACCGTCGGTACCA
>JAEZBU010000322.1 GCA_023426855.1 Pseudomonadota bacterium
TCAGCAGGACAATCCCGCGCCTCGACCGGCTCAGCGGAAATCGTCCAACGTCAGCAACGGTGTAAACGTCAGCCCCGCTTCCTTGAACGCAGTTTCCGCGCCCTCCTGGCGATCAACCAGTGTCACCACGCGCACGACCTCGCCGCCCTCGGCGCGAACGGCTTCCGCCGCTTTCAATGCCGAGCCACCGGTTGTGGTGACGTCTTCCACGATCACCACGCGCGTACCGCTCAGGCTTTCGCCGGGCGCCAAGCCTTCGACCAGGCTACGGGTTCCATGCTCCTTGGCCTGCTTGCGCACGAAGAAGGCCGACACCGGCTTACGGGTCTGACTGATGGCCGCAATAGCCGAAGCGATCGGGACCGCTCCCATCTCCAGGCCACCGATCCAGGGCGCATTGTCCTTCTCGATCAGATCAAGAATGAGCTGGGAAACCAGATAGCCGCCCTCGGCATCCAGCATCGTCGGCTTCATATTGAAGTAGAAAGAGGACGTCCGTCCGGACGCCAGTTTGATCTCCACGCCGCTTTTGAATGACCGCGCCTTGACGATTTCGATGAGGCGCGCGCGATCGGCGGCGGGTGACCGGGTTGAGGATGCCATGGGTCGCTTATCCTTTGAATTCCGCTGCAGTGGCTAGACGCCCCTGCGGCTGCGCTGTCAAGTCCTTCGCGCCATTCCATGCACCGCACCGGCGTCTCACAGCGCAGCCAACGCGCGCCAGCCCGCCGCAGTCGCCATACCTGCGACGATCGCAGCGAACGTATTCCGCAGCACCACCATCACGATCGTGCTGGCGATAATTGCAAGCCAGGCCGCAATATCGCCCCGCGCCGCCGCGCCTACGACAACGGCGACCATGACCGAACTCGCCAGATGCCGCAGGAATACCTGCAGCCGTCGCGTCATCGGCACGAAACTCATCATCCAGGCGCCACCGAGACGGGTGCCGAGGGTCACAAGCGCCATGCCCAGAACGGTCGCCAAGGGCACCAGATCAAGCGTCATCGGCGAGCACTCCCGTGACCCCGCCGCACAGCGCGCCGACGATGATATGCCAACCATTCGGCAGCAGCCAAAGCGCTAGCAGCGCCCCGAGCGTTGCCGCCAGCCACGGCTTCACATCATCGCGGCCACGCCACATGCCGACCAGCGTCGTCGCAAAGAACACGACCATCAGCACATCGAGGCCGAACCGTTTCGGCTCGCCGATACCGGCCCCGAACAAGGCCCCTAACAGCGTCGAGATCGTCCAAGTCAGCCACAGCACGATTGAACTGCCGAGCAGAATACCGACGTCGTCGCGATATCTGCTGCGTTCGGCCACCGCATACGCCCAACTGGAATCGGTCGTCACGGCCAGAATGGCATAGCGCTGCAACGGCGGCAGCGGCGCCAGCCATGGATACAGAGCCGCACCGTAGATGAGATGCCGCGCGTTGATCGCCAGCGTAATCATCAAAATGAGTGCCATCGGCAACGGCGCGATCCACAGATCCAGCGCCGCAAACTGCGATGCACCCGCCGTCACCAGGAAACTCATCAAAGTGGCGAGGAAGGGATCCACCCCCTTCTGGGTTGCCGCAACGCCGAACGCCAACCCGAACGGCACGACGAGAAGGCCGATCGGCGCGATATCCCGCATGCCACGCAACACACCAATGCGCGTGAAAGGCGTTCTGCCGGAAGCTTGATCCGGCTCGTCGGTCGCATTCTGCTGCATGAAGTGTCCTGACGCGCGCCGTTAGGGCGGGCACGACGTTGTATCGTGGCGCTCGGCCCGATCAAGCGCGGACGTAACGTTGCATGATGGCTATGCAAAAGCGTCTTTCATTATGTCGTGCGCAACCCCGGTAAATTGACTAACGATGGCGGCAGACAATCAAAAAACATCAGGAAGAGGATGGCCCGTGTCTGTTAGTGACGAAATACTTTCGCGATTTGCCGATCTCGCCACGCCCACGATCGCCAACGCCCTGGATGATGTCGGTTTCGACGGCGTCATGAGCGGCATCGGGCAGGTTGTGTCAGGAACGCGCTGCTATGGCCGGGCCGTGACCATCACCCAGACCTCGTCCGCGCGCGGCGACTTCACCTCAGCGGATTTCAAGGTCGGCCATATGATCGACGCGGCGGCAGCCGGCGACGTCCTGGTCGTCGACAACGCCGGACGCGAAGTCTCGACGTGGGGCGGACTGGCGACCTTCGCCGGCAAAGTCAAAGGACTAGCAGGTCTGGTGGTCGATGGCGGCGTTCGCGATCGCGAGGAAATGGAGCAACACCGCTTCCCGGTCTTCACCCGCCACATGACGCCGCTGACGGGTCGCACACGCATCCGCATCATTGCGATCAACGAGCCTGTGACGTGCGGCGGCGTGCGCGTGCGCCATGGCGACGTCATCGTTGCCGACGGCTCCGGCGTGGTGTGCATTCCCGCCGAGCATGCGGAGAAAGTCGCCGAGCTGGCAGCGCGCTATACCAGCGACGACCATCTTGCCGAGCAGGAGCTGGCCAAGGGGCTATCGTTCCGCGAAGCCATGGCGAAGTTCACGCGAATCTAAGCTTCGCCATAGCTCATGGCGCACATCAGTGCGCCATGAGTACCGGCAATTCCGTGTTCGACAGAATATGACTGGTGGCGCCGCCGAAGATCATCTGCCGCAACCGGCTTTGCGTATAAGCGCCCTTGACCAGAAGGTCGGCGCCGAGACGGTGGGCTTCTTCGAGAATTGCAGCGCCGGGCTTGCGGCCGCCGCCTAGAACCGTCACCTCGCGGGCTGCAATCCCGTGCCCGGCCAGACAGTCCGCAAGCTCCTTGCCCGACGGCCCCGGCGCGGTTGCGCCTTCGACCGTCAGCACGGTGACCTCGCGCGCCTTCATGAGCACCGGCATGGAGTAGGCGACCGTACGCGCCGACTCGCTGCTGCAGTTCCACGAAATCACGACACGCTCACCCATAACGCGCGGCGGCATCGGTGGCGCGATCAACAGCGGGCGGCCACTTTCGAACAACACCGCTTCAAGCGTCGTCATCCGCGGCCCCGTCGTGCCGCCCTGCGGACGCCCGACAACGGTCAGATCATAAACCCGGCCGAGGCTGCCCAGCGCCGAATCGTCCAGCGGATCTACAGCACGCCAGCGGTGGCGAACCCGTTCGGTCCCCTCGGTCGGGGTTGCAGCCGCCGAGGCGAAGAACGCATCGAAGATACGGCGCGCACTTGACAGGATTTCGAGATCTTCCTCTTCCGCGCGTGGAAACGTCACGGTGACGACCGGATCAGGGCCGACCACGGAAATCTGAGGCAATCGAACAGCGACGCCTTCGATCATGCCGCCGAACATGCCACCAAGGTGCATGCTGCATTCCAGCATGGATGTTACGAGATCGTGTTTCTCAATCGGAACAAGAATGTTCTTCACGTTGTCCTCCGCTGTAACGGATGTGTGCGGTTTATGAAGCGGACGAAGCACTTATAGCATGCTTCGCGCCTCTGCGGGCAGGACTTGGTTGCGTTGCGGCGACAGTTATTTCCCCAGCGAGGACAATAAGGCACGCTTCGTTCTGGCAATCAGAACGGATCTCACGCGACGCGCGGGTCGTAGAGCGCAAAAAGGGCGCCCGCGTCATCGCCGGCGCCCTGATAACATCGCGCAATCGCAGCCGATTTTACATGCTCGCGTAGTTCGGGCCGCCGCCGCCCTCAGGCGGCACCCAGTTGATGTTCTGGCTGGGATCCTTGATATCGCAGGTTTTGCAATGGACGCAGTTTTGCGCGTTGATCTGGAAGCGCGCGCTGCCGCTGTCGTCCCTGATCACCTCGTAAACGCCGGCCGGGCAGTACAGCCGCGCCGGCTCGCCCCACTCCGGCAGATTGACGGCGATCGGAATGCTCGGATCCTTGAGCTGCAAGTGAACCGGCTGATCTTCCTCATGATTTGTCGCGGAGAACGACAGGTCGGTGAGCTTGTCGAAGGTCAGCACGCCGTCGGGCTTGGGATACTCGATCGGCTTGCAGTCTTTCGCTTTCTTCAGGCTGGCCGAATCGGGCTTGCCATGGCTCAGCGTATAGCCGAGGCCGCGGCCCGGAATGATGGTGTTCAACCACATGTCGATGCCGCCAAGCGCAATGCCCACGAAGGTGCCGAACCTTGTCCATAGCGGCTTGGCGTTGCGCACCGGGCGCAAATCACGCGCGATCGGGCCGGTGCGAACCGCCGTCTCGTAGGCGTCGAGCTTATCGTAGGCACGACCGTTCTTGATCGCATCGACGACCGCGTCGGCCGCGTAAATGCCTGACAGGATTGCGTTATGGCTACCCTTGATGCGCGGCACGTTGACCATGCCGGCCGAACAGCCGAGCAGCGCACCACCTGGGAACACAAGTTCCGGCAACGACTGCCAGCCACCCTCGGTGATGGCGCGCGCGCCGTAGCCGATGCGCTTGCCGCCTTCCAGGTGATGGCGGATCGCCGGATGGGTCTTGAAACGCTGGAACTCGTCGAACGGCGACAGGTAGGGATTCTGGTAATTGAGGTGCAGCACGAAGCCGACCGCGACCAGGTTGTCGCCGTAGTGATAGAGGAACGAACCGCCGCCGGTGCGATTGTCGAGCGGCCACCCAAATGTGTGCTGAACCAAGCCCGGTCGATGCTTTTCGGGCGGCACCTGCCACAGCTCTTTCAGGCCGATGCCGTACTTCTGTGGATCGCGTCCGGCACGCAGATCGAAAGTACGCACCAGCTGTTTGGTCAACGAGCCGTGCGCGCCCTCCGCGATCAGCGTATACTTGCCGCGCAGTTCCATGCCACGCGTGAAACTGTCCTTCGGCTGGCCATCGCGGCCGACGCCCATGTCGCCGGTGGCAACGCCGACAACCGCGCCGTTCTCATCGCGCAGCGTCTCGACAGCCGCGAAACCCGGGTAAATCTCGACGCCAAGTTCCGCCGCCTGCTCGCCCAACCAGCGCACCACGTCGCCGAGGCTGACGATATAGTTGCCGTGATTGTTCATCAGCGGCGGCATCAGGAAATTCGGCAGCGGCAACTCACCGGCAGGCCCGAGGTACAGAAAGCGGTCTTCCAGCACCGGTGTGGTGACCGGCGCGCCCTTCTCTTTCCAGTCCGGAATCAGCGCATTGAGGCCGATTGGATCGATGACAGCGCCGGACAGTGTATGCGCGCCGACTTCCGATCCCTTCTCGATCACAACGACGGAAAGCTCCATGTCGGCGGCGATCGCGAGCTGGCGCAGCCGGATCGCCGCGGCAAGGCCCGCAGGCCCCGCGCCGACGATCACCACGTCGAATTCCATCGCCTCTCTTGGCGGCAGCTCTTCCGGCTCGCTGGCCATCGTCACTTTATACCCCGTCTAAATTTCGTCGGCGCGATTACGGCCCGCGTTTGCCGCGCGCGTCAAGGGTCCGAGGCCAAATTGAGCGACAGTTGCGACAACAGTCCTCGTATTGGCGTGCGTTTCGACTAGATTACGCGCATGGAAACCGAGACTGATCCCCGTTTGCTGGCGCTGGTCGCGTGGTATCGCGATATCGGCGTATCAGACGCTCTGACCGACGAGCCGGTAGACTGGCTCGCGCGCGGCGACGACGTGGACACCAGCTTCGGCCTGAGGAAACCGAGCGCCGCGCCGCCTCCATCCGCGCCGCCACAACAGACCGGCAATACCTACTATCAGTCCGGCGTCGCGCCACCGGAAATGGTCCACGCGCGGGGGCCCCGCACGTTCCCGGCCATTGCGCCCGCTGCCGCCGAACAGGCCGCCAACGCGGAGGCGGCATCAGCCCGCACACTCCATGAATTGCGCACCAAGCTCGAACAGTTCGATGGATGCGCGCTGAAGGCGACGGCCAAAAACCTCTGTTTCTATCGCGGCGCCGCACAGGCGCGGCTGATGATCATCGGCGAAGCGCCCGGCCGCGACGAGGACCTGGAAGGCAAACCGTTCGTCGGCCGCGCGGGACAGTTGCTCAATCGTATGCTGGCGGCGGTCGATCTCGACGAGAGCTCGGTGCACATCACCAACATCGTCTACTGGCGCCCGCCCGGCAATCGCACGCCGACACCGCAGGAGGCTCTGGTCTGCCGGCCGTTCCTGATGCGCCAGATCGAGCTCGTGGCCCCTGACATGCTGCTGCTGCTCGGCGGCGCGGCAGCCAAGAGCATCTTCAACATCACCGATGGCATTCTGCGCGTGCGTGGGAAGTGGCGCCAGGTCGAGGTCGCCGGCCGCGCGCTGCCAGCCATCGCGACGCTGCATCCAGCCTACCTGCTGCGCACA
>JAEZBU010000333.1 GCA_023426855.1 Pseudomonadota bacterium
CCGCTCGAACCCCTTCCGCCATTGAAGTAAATCGCGGCCTGTCAGCATCGACGGGTCATCGGGCCGGTCCTCAAAAGGGCCGGCCTTTGTGTTTTCGGGCGCATGATCTATGGTCCCCGCGCCAAAACGTGTCCCAACATCAAACCGGTTCAAGATTATGCAGCAACGCCTGCCGACCTACGATGATGTCCTCGCCGCTGCCGAGATGCTCGGTGATCTCGCCGTACGCACGCCCTTGATCGAGCATCCGGCATTGAACGAACGCACCGCAGGACGCGTGCTGCTCAAAGCCGAGACGATGCAGCGGGTCGGGTCGTTCAAGTTCCGCGGGGCCTACAACGCCATCGCGCGGGTGGATCGGGAGAAGTTTCCTGGCGGTGTCGTGGCCAGTTCATCGGGCAATCACGCGCAGGGTGTCGCGGCCGCCGCAACGTTGTGCGGGATGAAATCGCTGGTGGTGATGCCGCATGACGCACCGGCGTTCAAGGTCAAGCGGACCAAGGATTTCGGCGCGGAGGTCTATCTCTACAATCGTGACACGGAAGATCGCGACGCCATCGGCGCGCGGTTGTGTGCGGAGCGCAACGCGACCTACATCCCGCCGTTCGATCATCCCGATGTGATTTCCGGCCAGGGTACGGTCGGGCTGGAGCTGATGCAGCAGGCCAAGGCGATCGGCGCGAAACTCGACGTCGTTCTGTGTGGCTGCTCGGGCGGCGGCGTGGTCACGGGCGTCGGGCTGGCGGTGAAGCACGCTGATCCATCCGTCGATGTGATGTCGGTGGAGCCTGCCGGCTTCGACGATCTCGCGCGTTCTTTGGTCAGCGGCCAGCGGGAACGGAATGCAAAAATGTCCGGCTCCATCTGCGATGCCCTGCTGGCGCCGATGCCGGGTGTGATCACCTTCGCGTTGGCCAAGCCGATGCTGAGCGGTGGTCTCGCGGTGACGGACGACGAGGTTCGCGCCGCCGTGCGCTATGCCTTCGAGGAACTGAAGCTGGTGGTGGAGCCGGGCGGAGCGGTGTCGCTGGCAGCGATCCTGTCGGGTAAGCTGCCGGTTGCGGGGCGGACGATTGCCTGCGTGCTGACCGGCGGCAGTGCCGATCCGCAGCTTTACGCCGATATTCTGCGTGGCTGAACGGCAGTCGGTCGGCCCGGCTCAGTCGACGGGCTCGACCACCCTGCGATACAGATGCCATGTCGCGTGGCCGAGAACCGGCAGCACGACGATGAGGCCGATAAAGAACGGCAGCGACGCCAGCGCGAGCGCCAGGGCGATGAAGAGCGCCCAGGCAGTCATGACAGTCGGATTGGCGGCAACCGCACGCATGGACGTGCGGATGGCGGTGAGCACACCGACGTCGCGATCGAGCAGCAGCGGGAACGATACGACGCTGACTGAAAAGGCCATCGCCGCGAACAGCAGGCCGATACCGCAACCAGCAGCAATCAAGATCCATCCAGGTTCGGTGTTCAACACCGCGTGCACGAACGCGCCGATCGAATCCGGTGTCCAGGTCCCGAACACCGCGCTGTAAAGTAGCGTCGCCGCAGCGATCCAGGCCGCGAAAATCGCGACGAGCACCAGGCCGAGCGTGATCAACGATGCAAGGCGATGAGCGCTGAAGTCTTGCAGCATATCCCATGAGATCGGCAGATTGTGTTCGCGCCGTCGGCTGAGTTCGTACAGGCCGATGGCGGCAAAAGGCGCAATCAAGGGAAAACCGGCGATAACGGGAAACATCAGCGGCAGCAGTTCGTAGCCGAACGTCAAGCCCATCAAAAGCAGGCCGATGACCGGATAAATCACGACGACGAAGGCCGCGAAGGTGGGCATCGCAATCAAGTCATCGATGCCGCGTTTCACAGCTTCGTTGAGGTCGGTGATCCCGATACGGCGTATTCTCGGCTCAGTTTCCGCGCGACCATCGAAGTCGGTTCTTGCGTACGCCATCTGCAGCCTCCCGAATCCGGGGCAATGCATCGGATGTGCAGGCGTAACGCGCGAACGCCACGATTGGTTCGCTCCGATCCCGACTCGGGTGCGGCAAATCCCCGTGAACCGGGCTGCGGCGGCGGCCCGTTTCTCCAGGGATCATCCGGGCTGGATCAGCCCGGCAAGTCTGCTTTAGGCGACATCCGGCCGGTCCGCGGCGTCGTCGATGATGTCCTCGATCGGCGGCTCGCCGTTTTCCGTCAGCAGGGAGGACATCGACATCATGTCCTCTGCCGGGGGTGTCGGCTCGGTATCGATCTGGGATTCGTGGTTGATCGTTTCGAGCAGCGAGCTGAGCCGTGCGCAGGCCGAATCCAGTGCGATAACCAGCTTTTGAGTGCGCTCCGATTCCATCGCCTGGCGCAAACTGAGCGCGTAGATCGAAGACGCCTGCCGTGCGATCTTCTCGCAGGCATCGGAATTGATGTCGTTGGATTGCAGCGTCCAGGCCAGCTCATGCAGATCTTCAGCCGCGCGCAAAATGCCGTCGGCGGGCACTTCCTGTGGTGTCGCCGCTGTTGCCGTGGTGGACGGCTCGACCGCTGGCGGCTTGGGCTTGGCCATCAGGTCCGCACGCGTATCACGCAGGAACTGCTTGAGTTCCTCGATTTCGTTGTGCAGTTGTCCGAGCAAAGCGGGCGGCTGGCGGATCGAGCTCTGCAGCCGTCCGATGGCTTCTTCGAGAACAATGCTGTCGAGACGGCGCGCGCGGCGTCCGTGTTCAGCGAGGAACCAGCGGCCGCGCGGATTATCCAACAGGGCGGCCTCGATCGTCCGATATTCCTGCTCGATATCGAGCGCCGGGCGAGCATATGACTGCGGTTGTGCCATGAGCTAAATCCGATCAGTGCTAAGATGCTGTTTTCCCTGACATACGCCGATTCGAGTGCCTCAAAAGGGCAGCGACCTGATTCGTCCAAAGGCTATTTCATGAGCCGGCTGCCATGACAGTGCATAGCGGGGAGGCGCGATCCTATCGCTGGCGGCTGTCGCTGTTCTTCGCGGCGCAGTTCGGATTGTACGGTTTGCAGCTGCCCTACTTCTCGGTTTGGCTCGACTGGCGTGGCCTGACGGCCACTGAGATCGGCATGGTGGTCGCGGTGCCGATGCTCCTGCGCATCCTGATCGGTCCGACCGCCGCGTTTCTGGCCGATCGGGCTGGAGATCGCCGCCGTGCCATTATGATCGGCGCAGCGTGTGCGCTGACTGCCGTACTGGCGCTGACACAATCAAGCGGTCTGGTCGTGATTGGCGTGCTGACCGCCATATTCCTGGTTGGCGTTCAGACGGGTGGGCCGATCGGCGAGGCGATCGCGTTGGCCGGCGTGCGCGGTCACGGCCTCGACTACGGGCGCATGCGGTTGTGGGGCTCGATCAGCTTCATTGCCGCGACCTTCGCGGGCGGCGCGATGCTGGCGTGGGCGGGCGCGGGATCGGTGATCTGGATGGTGGTGGCGAGTATGGCCATCGTTCTCGTATCGGCGTGGCTGCTGCCGATGTCGCGAACCCATTCCGTCGGTGACGAGCAGGCAACCGCCAGGGGGCCGGTTACGCTGGCCGACGTGCGGTCGATGGCGGGATCGCCGACATTTCTGTTGCTGATTGCGTCCGCGGGGTTGGTACAGGCCAGCCATGCCTTGTTCTATGCGTTCGGCGTGCTGCATTGGAAGGCACAGGGAATTCCGACCGGCATCATCAGCACGCTGTGGTCGATCAGCATCGTGGTCGAGGTGGCGGTGTTCGCCTGGTCGGGTTGGTTGGTGAGCGCATTCGGACCGCTGAGGTTGATCCTGCTCGGTGCATCAGCGGCAGTGCTGCGCTGGGGCTTCATGGCCTTCGATCCGCCGGTCGCGATGCTGGTGCCGCTGCAGATGCTGCATGCGGTGACGTTCGGCATCACGCACCTGGGCACCATGTATTTCATCCAGCAAGCCGTGCCGCGCGAGCAAGCCGGTACTGCGCAGGCGATCTTCGCAGCGGCAACCGGCGGGCTCGGGATGAGTGGTGCGACGCTGCTGTCAGGCTATCTGTTCGCGCCGTATGCCGGCATGAGCTATCTGGCAATGGCCGCGATTGCTGGCGTCGCGTGGGTGGCCGCGGTGACGCTGAAACGGCTGTGGAAACCCGAGCAGCAGGCCTAGACGGTTTAGCCCCACAGCCGCGGATCAGGCGGCGAGATCCAGCCGTTCACGATGTGCAGCGGATAGTCACGATCGCGGGCCAGCAGGAGTGGTCCGTCGAGGTCGGTCCAGTCGGCCAGTTGCGCCAGGATCATGGCGGGGGCCATGGCCAGCGAGGTGGAGACCATACAACCCGCCATGATCTTGAAGCCGAGGTCCTTGGCGGCCCGGGCCATGATGAGGGCTTCGGTCAGGCCGCCGGTCTTATCGAGCTTGATGTTGACGGCGTCATAGCGGTTGCGCAGCT
>JAEZBU010000348.1 GCA_023426855.1 Pseudomonadota bacterium
GGCAGTGCTTATACTTCTTTCCAGACCCACATGGACATACGGCATTGCGGGAGACCTTACCCCACGTTGCCGGATCATTCGGATTGACCTGCTCCGATCCCCGCCGCGTCTGCAGCGGCGCGCGGCGCTCCGCCGGCATGGGACGATCCTCAGCCGCCAGTGCCGCGTCCGCCATGGCGAACTCGTCGTATCCGGTCGTCGCATCAACGTGATGGGCGTGCATTTCCGGCAGTTCAACCGGCTGCAACATCGGCTGATCTTCCGGCGGCGCCAGTTCGACATGCATCAGCTGACCGGTCACTGCTTCGCGCAGCTTCGCCAGCATGCTTTCGAACAGAACGAAGGCCTCGGTCTTGTACTCGTTCAGCGGATCGCGCTGGCCATAGGCACGGAAGCCGACCACCTGCCGCAGATGCTCGAGTGTCACGAGATGCTCGCGCCACAGATGATCCATGGTCTGCAGCAGCACCATCTTCTCGATCTGGCGGAACATGTCCGGACCGATTTCGTCAGCCTTGGCTTTCGCCTTGGCCTCGATGGCCTCGCTCAGGCGCTCGCGGATTTCCTGATCGGCGATGCCTTCCTCTGCCGCCCAGTCGGCAATCGGTAGCTTGAGCCCGAAGATGCCCTGGACAGCTTCTTCCAGGCCACCGACATCCCACTGTTCCGCATAGGCATTCTCAGGAATGTGGCGCTTCACCAGCTCGTCGACGACTTCGCGGCGCATATCCGCGACGGTCTCGCCGACCTCTTCCTCTCCCATGATGTCGATGCGCTGGTCGAAGATGACCTTGCGCTGATCGTTCATCACGTCGTCGTACTTCAGGATCTGCTTACGGATGTCGAAGTTGCGCGCTTCGACCTTACGCTGCGCCATTTCCAGCGACTTGTTCATCCACGGATGGATGATGGCTTCGCCTTCCTGCAGCCCCAGCGTCTTCAGCACGGTATCCATGCGGTTCGACCCGAAGATGCGCATCAGATCGTCTTCGAGCGAGAGATAGAATTTCGAGCGGCCGGGATCGCCCTGTCGGCCGGAACGACCACGCAGCTGGTTGTCGATGCGGCGGCTCTCATGGCGCTCGGTGCCGATCACATACAGGCCGCCGGGCTTGACCACGGTCTTAGCGGGCTTGTTGCCCTTGGCCGGCTCGACCTCCACCGTCTCGGAGGCGTTCAGCGCAAATTCCTTATCGCGCGCAACCTCGCGCTTGATCTCCTCGATGCGCTTGTCCTTCTCCGGACCCTCCGGCAGATCCGCGGTCTCGCGAAGAATGCGCATCTGCGCGTTGCCGCCGAGCTGAATGTCCGTACCGCGGCCGGCCATGTTGGTCGCGATCGTCACCGCGCCGGGCTGGCCGGCCTGAGCAATAATGTAGGCTTCCTGCTCGTGATAACGCGCGTTCAGAACCTGATGCGGGACGCCCTTGGCCTTCAACCGTTCGGCCAGCAATTCGCTCTTCTCGATCGAGACCGTGCCAACCAGGATCGGCTGCTTGCGCTTCTGCGCCGCCTCGATTTCGAGGATGATGGCGTTCCACTTCTCGTCGGCCGTACGATAGATCTCGTCGTCCTCATCCAGACGACCCAGCTTTACATTGGTGGGGACCTCAATCACATCGAGGCCGTAAATGTCGAGGAACTCAGAGGCCTCGGTAACGGCCGTACCGGTCATGCCGCCGAGCTTCTTGTACAGGCGGAAATAGTTCTGGAAGGTGATCGACGCCAGCGTCTGGTTTTCCGGCTGGATCTCAACCTTTTCCTTGGCTTCCAGCGCCTGATGCAGGCCTTCCGAGAAGCGGCGCCCCGGCATCATACGGCCGGTGAACTCGTCGATGATGACGACTTGGCCGCCCTTCACGATGTAATCGCGATCGCGCAGGAACAGCGTGTGCGCCTTCAGCGCCTGATTGATGTGATGAACGACGGTGACGTTCTCGATGTCGTACAGCGGGCCCTTGAGCAGCCCGGACCCTTCGAGCAGCTTCTCGACCTTTTCGTTGCCCGACTCGCTCAACGATACCGTGCGCTGCTTCTCGTCCAGCTCGTAGTCTTCCTTGACGAGCTTGGGCATGTACGCATCGATGGCGTTATACAGCTCGGCGCGATCCTCGACCGGACCTGAGATGATCAGCGGCGTCCGCGCTTCGTCGATCAGAATGGAGTCGACTTCGTCGACGATGGCGAACGCATGCCCGCGCTGCACCATCTCGTCGCGGCTCATCTTCATATTGTCGCGCAGATAGTCGAAGCCGAGTTCGTTGTTGGTGGCGTAGGTGACGTCACAAGCGTACTGCTCGTGCCGCTTCGCATCATCCAGATCGTGCACGATGCAGCCAACGGTCAGCCCGAGAAACCTATAGACTTGGCCCATCCATTCGGCGTCGCGGCTGGCCAGGTAGTCGTTGACCGTAACGACGTGGACACCCTTGCCGGCGAGCGCGTTCAGATAGACCGGAAGCGTGGCGACCAGCGTCTTGCCTTCGCCGGTCTTCATTTCGGCGATCTGGCCCTTGTGAAGAACCATGCCGCCGATGAGCTGTACGTCGAAGTGCCGCTGTCCAAGCGTACGCTTGGCGGCTTCACGCACGGTGGCAAACGCCGGGACCAGGATATCATCCAAGGTCTTGCCGTCCGCCAGTTGCTGCCGGAACTCCACGGTCCGGGCACGTAGCTGCTCATCGGTGAGGACGGCCAATTCTGGCTCTAGCGCATTCACGGCATCGACCATAGCGCGATGCGATTTGACCTTGCGGTCATTGGCTGTGCCGAAAAATTTCGCCGCCAGCGAGCCAATAGATACCATATTCGTCATTCCTCGCAGACATCATAAGGCCGCCTCGCGGCCCTGGTCGCACGTGTCTTCATCTGCAGAAGACCACGGCAAACACTTCGGCTGAAGCGCAAACAGGCGCAAGCAAGCAACCAGTGGCTGAAGCGTGCCACCCGTGTCGCAGAGATAAGAAGTCAGGACCGCTGTTGTCAATCAACGGGCCGCGACAGTTTGGTCGTCATGAAGTGCGGCCAAATTCCGGTCACCTCTCCGATTGTTAACTTGGCAAAGTCGGAAATGACGACTAACCATCGGAGCAACCAAAGATTGCTGTCCGGCAATAGAGCTGGATTTGATGCGCATTATTGCTGTGCATTCTTCATCACACGAGGAAACAAATTCTGTGATCGCAAATCTCAAACGTGGCCTTGTTGCTGCAGCACTGGCCGGCGGCATGGCCCTTGCCCCCCTGTCGTTCGCGGCAGCGCAGGAAGCAGTCGTCGCCACCGTGAACGGAAAATCGATCACGGAAGCCGACGTGAAGCTGGCAGAAGCCGAGATCGGCTCCGACCTTGGCAGCCTGCCCGACTCCACCAAACGTCGCGTGCTGATCGAATACCTGATCGAAAACATGCTGTTCGCAGAAGCTGCGGAAGGCGAGAAGCTCAACAGCGGCGCCGAATTCGACGAGCGCATGCAGTACTGGCGCCGGCGCGCGCTGCGCGACACCTATTTCGAGAAATCGGTCAAGGGATCGGTGACCGAGGAAGAAGCCAGGAAGTTCTATGATGAACAGGTCAAGCAACTGAAGCCTGAAGAAGAGGTCAAAGCGCGCCACATCCTGGTCGAGACTGAGGATCAGGCCAAGGAAATCGCCGACAAGATCGCCAAGGGTGCCGATTTTGCTGCCATGGCCAAGGAAAACTCCAAGGATCCCGGCACCAAGGACGAAGGTGGCACGCTCGGCTACTTCGGCAAAGGCCAGATGGTCCCGCAGTTCGAGGAAGCCGCGCTCAAGCTCAAGCAGGGCGAGATTTCGGAGCCGGTCCAGACCCAGTTCGGCTGGCACCTGATCCAGGTCGAGGACCGCCGCGAGCGCAAGCCGCCGGACTTCGATGCCATCAAGGACCGCCTGATCACATCCATGGTGCACCGTAAGGCGCAGGAAACCGCTGCCTCGCTGCGCGGCGCAGCCAAGATCGATTACGTCGATCCTGACATCAAGAAGCAGTTGGAAGCCGAAAAGCCCGGCTCACCAGCTCCCAAGCAGTAAAACAAGGGTAGGCCGGGAAACGGCCAGCCGTCCGTCACACGCGAAGGCCGATCCGGCGCCTCACTGGGCAGCCGGGTCGGCCAATTTTCCATCCAGACCGCGACGGATCAGGGCCCGCGTGCCATCGATGCCGTAGAGTTCGATGAACGAACCGAACCGCGGTCCCTGGGATTCGCCCAGAAGAACCTCGTAGATCGACTTGAACCACTCGCGCAGGTTTTCAGCAAAACCGTTGGTCTTGCCGACCTCGTAGACGATGTTCTGCAACTGCTCGGCCGAGGCATCCGGCGACGCCTTTGCCAGCTCGGCATCGAGCACTTCCAGCGCTTGGCGCTCGCGCTCGTCGGGCAGCCGGTAGACCTTCTTCGGCCGCACGAAATCCCGGTAATAGGCAACCGCGTACTCGGCCAGATGGTCGAGCACCGGGTACTTGTCTGGCGTCGCCCCCTCGGCGTGGCGGCGGATGAAGCCCCACAGCACAGCCTTGTCGTCGGCATTGGATGCCGCGACGAGGTTCAGCAGCAGCGCGAACGTGATCGGCAGTTCGGCTTCGGGCGGCTCGCCGGCATGGATGTGCCAGACCGGATTGTCGAGCTTCTCCTTAGGCCCCTGGCCGGGATACGCGGCGACGAATTGTAGATAGTCGTCAACCGCGCGTGGGATCACATCGAAGTGCAGCTTCTTGGCTGACTTCGGCTTCTGGAACATGAACAGAGACAGGCTCTGCGGCGTGGCGTAGGTGAGCCAGTCCTCGATCGTCAGACCGTTGCCCTTGGACTTCGAGATCTTCTGCCCGTTTTCGTCGAGGAACAGTTCATAGACGAGGTTCTCGGGCGGCACACCGCCGAGCGCGCGGCAAATCTTGGATGACAGCGTGACCGAGTCGATCAAGTCCTTGCCGCACATTTCGTAGTCGACACCGAGCGCCGTCCAGCGCATCGCCCAATCGGCCTTCCACTGACACTTTACCCGGCCACCCGTCACCGGCGTCTCGACGTGCTCGCCAGTCTCCGGATCGGCATAGACGATGGTGCCGCGGTTGGGATGGCGCTCCAGCGTCGGCACCTGCAGTACGCGTCCGGTGCGCGGGCAAACCGGCAGGAACGGCGAATAAGTGGCGCGGCGCTCGGGACCGAGCGTCGGCAGAATGATGTCCTTGACCTTGTCGTAGACCTCCAACATCCGCAGCAGCGTGGCGTCGAAGATGCCTGACTTGTAGCATTCGGTGGCTGAGAAGAATTCGTAAGAGAAGCCGAAGCGATCAAGGAAGTCGCGCAGCATCGCATTGTTATGGTGCGCGAAGCTCTCGAACTTCTCGAACGGGTCCGGCACCTGGGTCAGCGGCTTGTTGAGATACTGCGCCAGCAGGTCCTTGTTCGGCACGTTGTCCGGCACCTTGCGCAGGCCGTCCATGTCGTCCGAAAAGCAGATCAGCCGCGTCTTGTACTTGCCTTCCGTCAGAACCTCGAAGGCGTGCCGCACCATGCTGGTGCGCGCCACCTCGCCGAACGTGCCGATGTGTGGAAGGCCAGAGGGACCGTACCCGGTTTCGAAGATCACTGGCCGCGCCGGGTCTGCCTTAAGCTTTTCGAGCCGCTGGATGATCCGCCGCGCTTCCTCGAACGGCCAAGCCCGTGATTGTCCTGCCGAAGCGGTCAGTGCGGGATCTGTGCTGGTCATTATCAAGCTCTTAGTCTGCGCGCACGGTG
>JAEZBU010000220.1 GCA_023426855.1 Pseudomonadota bacterium
CGACCAGATCGCGCGTCGGCGCAATCGTCCGGCGCATGTGTGAAATATCGACTCCGGATCGCGCGTACCAGCCATTCTCGTGCAGGAAATCATTCTGCGGATCAATGACGACGACCGCCGTGTGCCCAGGCACGAGTTCCCATCGCGCGACGGCGAATGGATCGATTGGATTTGTCTGTCGATCGACGCTCGTCATTTCGGCCTCGTATTCGCTTCTCCCTGTCTTCACCCAGGATAAGCGAATACGGATGTCAGGCAATCGGCTGCTCTCACTGCAACCCGCGATAGACCAATCAGGCAACGCCCGCGCGCAACAGATCGTGGACGTGCAGGATGCCGACCGGCTTGCCTTTATCGACCACGAACAGCGCCGTAATCCGGCTGGCATTGAGAACTTCCAGTGCCGCAGTCGCCAGCGTACCCGGAGCAATGGTTTTAGGCTTGCGGGTCATGATCTCGCCAGTGGTGGCAGCCAGGAGCTTATCGCCCATATGGCGCCGCAAGTCGCCATCGGTGATGACGCCGACCAGCTTGCCTTTCGCATCCACCACGCCGAGGCAACCGAAGCTCTTCTGGGTCATCGTGACCAGCGCCGTGCCCATTGGTTCTTGCTCGGACACGATCGGCAGCCGATCGCCCTTGTGCATTACGTCGGCAACGAACTTGAGTTGCGCACCCAGCGAGCCGCCAGGATGGAACACTTTGAAGTCGTGCGCGGTGAAACCCTTCGACTCCAGCAGCGCGATAGCGAGACAATCACCCAGCGCAAGTTGCATCGCCGTTGATGTCGTCGGGGCCAGCCCATGCGGGCAGGCTTCCTTGGCACGCGGCAACTCCAGCACCACGTCAGCCGCCTTGCCGAGCGCCGACTCCCGCCGCGACGTAATCGCGATCAACGGCACCTTGAATCGGCGCGAATAGAGAATGACGTTCTTCAGCTCCACCGTCTCGCCGGACCAGGAGATGGCGAGTACGACATCATCGCTGGTCACCATGCCGAGATCACCGTGCGCCGCTTCACTGGGGTGCACGAAGAATGCCGGGGTTCCGGTCGATGCGAAGGTGGCGGCGATTTTCTGGCCGATGTGGCCGCTCTTGCCGATACCGGACACGATCACCCGCCCCTTGGCGGACGCGATGGCGCTGACTGCCGCCGAGAACGGCGCAGCCATGTCGTCGCCCAATGTCTGGGCCAGCGCCTCCAGCCCCTCGCACTCGGTCGTAACCGTGCGGATCGCGCACGCGACGGCTTTGTCCGACGTCATACTCACCTTGCCGGCGGTTTTGACACCGTTGGCATGGCGGCCATTGCGACGCTTCCCGTTAGACTGTCCCGCGGATTTGGCATTGCGGGCGGTAACCACCTGCGTTGTCATTGCGTCCATCCCCCAGGCGCGTTCACTTCAAGGTAGCGCGGCTTTCGCCGGCACACGTCTCTACCAGACAAGCAGGGTACTCGCCAATAATCCCAATGGGATAATCCCGATTTGGCGCACAACTTCTGAAGCTTCGACGCGCCTTGTGGCCGTCTTGGCGTTATTGCTAGACTCGGTGCGAAAACAAAGAGCAACACAGGAACGCCCGCCGATGTCATCCGAATCCAATCCCTTCTTCGATCATGAAAGTCGCCCCCTGTCCGATGGCGATTTCAAGCGCGGGGAAGTCGGGCTGTCGAACCGCAACTCCGGGCTCCCCCTGGAAGCGCTTCGCTACGACGTGACGCCTGCCGGGCTACATTATCTGCTCATTCACTTCGATGTGCCGTTCGTTACCTCCGCAGACGACTGGACGCTCGATATCGCCGGCTGCGTGGGCACGCCGAAACGCTGGACGATGGCCGAGATCCGCGCGCTGCCGCAGAAAACGCTACGCGTGACGCTGGAATGCGCCGGCAATGGCCGCGCCAAATTCTCTCCGCGTCTGGTCAGCCAGCCTTGGGAAAATGGTGCCGTCGGCACGGCCGAATGGACCGGGACACCCCTGCGCCATGTGCTGGAACGCGCCGGGCTCACTGACAACGCTGTCGATGTCGTGTTCTACGGCACCGATCGCGGCTTCGACGGCGGAAACGAGCACAACTACGGCCGCAGCCTGAAGCCGGATATCGCGATGTCCGACGATGTACTGCTGGTGCACACGATGAACGGCCAGCCGCTGCTGCCGCAGCATGGCTTTCCGCTGCGGCTGGTGGTGCCCGGATGGTTCGGCATGGCCAGTGTGAAGTGGTTGAACCGTATCGAGGTCATCGACACGCCGTTCCAGGGCCATCAACAGGTCAAGACCTATGTCTACCGCAAAGACAGCAACGACAAAGGCGTGCCGGTCAGCCATCTGCGGGTGAAATCCCTGCTCGTGCCGCCGGGAATGCCGGACTGGTACACGCGGCGCCGATTGGTCGATCAGGGTACGATCGAGATCACCGGGCGCGCGTGGTCCGGCGCGGGGGTGCCGATCGTTAAGGTTGAGTTCGGCGTCGATGGCCAGTGGCAGGAGGCGACACTAGACGCGCCCGTCGGCACTTACGCCTGGCGCGGCTGGCGTGCAACATGGCAGGCGACGCCGGGTGAGCACGAGCTATCCTGCCGCGCCACCGACGCTCAGGGCAATGTGCAACCGCTCGAAACGCCCTGGGATATGGCCGGGTTTGGCAACAACGTCGTGCATCGCGTCGCTGTCACCGTTCGCTGACGGACAGCCATGGTCTCGCAGCGTTGCAAACCTATATCAAGGTCTGGGTACCCCCATCCGAGGCACCCAGGACAGCAGCTTCGCAGCGAGACCACCGTAGGTGCTGATCAGACCCGAGAAAGAGAGCGACAACCCGGCCATATACGCGCTGTTGACCGACGTGTTCGGGCAGGCGCAAGAGGCCAACCTCGTCGACAATCTGCGCGCAGACGGCGATCTCGCGATCTCCCTGGTCGCCAGGGACCGTGATGACGTCATCGGGCATATCGCGCTTTCCCGGCTGCGCTCGCCAGCAGGTGCTCTCGCACTCGCGCCCCTCGCCGTAGCGACATCCCGGCAACGTTCCGGCGTCGGCGCATCGCTGGTCAAGGCCGCAATCGTCAGCGCCCGCCAGATCGACACCGGCATCATCTTCGTTCTGGGCGATCCCGCCTATTACACGCGCTTCGGCTTCGACGCTGAGCTCGCCGCTGCCTTCCCCTCACCTTACGCCGGTCCGCACTTCACGGCGCTGCTGCTCGCTGCGCATTCGCCACCCATCGCGCCGGTTATTTACGGTGACGCATTCGACAAGCTGTGCTGACCAACAGGCCACTTTCGCGTTGGCGATCCAGCCCCTATCATCGCGCATCAAAGATAACTCAAATCAAGCCCAATCGGCTCTCGATGAGGAAACG
>JAEZBU010000010.1 GCA_023426855.1 Pseudomonadota bacterium
CGGCGCCATGCGCGTGGCCATGGTACATGCCGAACAATGCGATCAGCGCGACGCCAATGGTAGTCGGGGCTTTGAATGCCACCGCGATGGCAAGGCCAAGAACGACGACAGATGCCGCAATCGCCGGTTCGACCATCGGCAGTGCGATGCCACTATGGCCGAGGATGCCGCCAATGACCATGGCGCCGACGAATGCCGTGGGCCAGATCCAGGTGCGCTGTCCGCCAACGATCGCGGCCCACAAACCCACGGCGATCATTGCGGCCAGATGGTCGAGGCCACCGAGGGGATGCAGAAACCCGGTGAAGAACGTGCTGTGTGTGTGATCTCCAACGTGCGCCATTGCCGGTGACGCAATGGCCGTCATCAGGGCAGCCGTAGTCAGGCTGCCGGCGATGATGCGAGAGCGCTTGCAAGATATCATATCAGTCCTCTTGGCTTTGCTGCCGCGATGCAATCAGCGGATGGGTTCGTGAACGGTGACGAGCTTGGTGCCGTCGGGAAACGTCGCTTCGACCTGAACATCGTGGATCATCTCGGCGATGCCGGGCATGACCTGGTCGCGGGTGATGACCTTGGCACCCTCGCGCATCAACTCGGCCACCGAGCGTCCATCGCGCGCGCCCTCGACGACAAAATCCGTGATCAGCGCGACCGCCTCGGGGTGGTTCAGTTTCACGCCGCGCTCCAGTCGCTTGCGCGCGACGATGGCCGCCATGGCGACCAGCAGTTTGTCCTTCTCACGAGGTGTCAGGTTCATGCGGTTTCTTCTCGTTGAGCTGTCAGTGGGCCCACGCCCGTGGGACGAGGCGCGGCGTCAGGGCTTGGACGGCGCGTTGAAGGGCTTGGTGTGTTTCGGTAAGGCCGCCGGCCAGCACGCGCACGATGAGCATGCCGTTCCAAGCGCTGACGCCGTGCAAAGCGCGCGCCCCATCCAGGGCGATGCGTACGGCGTCTCGCAAGTCTTCTGCATCGGGGCTGACGTAGAGCAGTAGTCCGGTGCTGCGCGCGCTGGCCATCACCGCTGGCCGACGCATGGTCTCGTCGAGATTTCCATCGAGCCGCGTGGTTTCGGCGAACAGCAATCGGCCGTCGCGGCGCACGCGCCATACGTCGTGATAAAGCCCCGCGCCCATGGTTTCGCCACTGGCGATGCGGCCGAACACGGTGGCCTCCGCCATCAGCAATCGCGCGCTATCCGATACGTCGACGTCGAAGCGTCGGATCAAGCGCGAGCCGGAAAACAGGATGGTGGCTTGCGGCAGCCACGACAGCGACGCGCCCGTGTCAGCGCGCAGGCGCACGTCGATTTCGGTCGGCGTGCCGAGGCTGCGATAAATGCGTTCGGCGGTGGCGGTGGAGAAGGCAACTTCAGCGCGCGCATTGGCTACCACGTCGAAGCTGACCCGGTCGCCGCCCGCGACACCGCCGCCGGTGTTGATGACGACCGGTTCGAGAACGGAGCCTACCGCCGTAGGAAACTTGATGCGATAGCCGCCGCGCTCGTCGAGATCGACAATCCGCGTGCGGTCGCCCACACGCGCGCACGTAAGTGCGGCCCGCCCGGTTGCGCGGACGGGCGCCATCCTATCGGCCAGCGCGATCGCGCTGTCGGATGCGTCAGACGACGAGCCGGCGACGGACATCAGCTTCCACCATCTCCGCACGCGTGCCGCTGAGCACGATCTGCCCGCGCTCCATCACCGCGTAGCGGTCGGCCAGATCGCGGGCGAATTCGAAATACTGCTCGACCAGCACGATGGCCATTTGCCCCTTCTTGCGCAAATAGTCGATGGCACGTCCGATGTCCTTGATGATCGACGGCTGAATGCCTTCGGTCGGCTCGTCGAGGATCAGCAGGCGCGGCTTCATCACCAGTGCGCGGGCAATGGCAAGCTGCTGTTGCTGGCCGCCGGAAAGATCGCCGCCGCGGCGGTTCATCATCGTTTTCAGCACGGGGAAGAGCTCGAAAATTTCCTCTTCGACGACCCGCTCGGCACGTTTCAGAACAGCAAATCCCGTCTGCAGGTTTTCGCGCACCGTCAGTAGCGGGAAGATCTCCCGGCCCTGGGGCACCAAAGCGATGCCGCGGCGTGCACGTTCATAAGGCGGCAGCGGCGTGATCGGCTCGGCTTCCCATTCGATCTGTCCGGAGGCCACGCGATGATGTCCGGCAATCGCGCGCAACAGGCTGGTCTTGCCGACACCGTTGCGGCCGAGAACCGACATCACTTCGCCGGTTCGCGCTTCCAGTGACACGCCGCGCAACGCTTGCGCCGCGCCATAATAGAGATCGATCTGTTCGACTTTCAGCATGGTGTCCGATCCTCGCTCATCGGCCCAGATAGACTTCGATCACGCGCGGATTGACTGAAACGGCATCGATACTGCCCTCCGCCAGAACTGATCCTTCGTGCAGACACGTCACCTTGACGCCGAGCGCGCGCACGAAGGCCATATCGTGCTCGACCACGACAACGGAGTGATCCGCCGAAATCCGCTTCAGCAATTCGGCAGTGGCTTCCGTTTCCGCGTCCGTCATGCCGGCGACCGGTTCGTCGACCAGCAGAAGCTTCGGGTCCTGGGCTAGCAGCATGCCGATTTCGAGCCACTGCTTCTGCCCGTGACTGAGCGTTCCGGCGAGCGCATCGCGCAATGCCGCCAGCCCGACCGTGCCCAGGATATCGTCGATGCGCTCGGCATCCGCAGACGGAATGCCCCAGAGCATGTTGGCGCGGACGCCGCGATCGTTCTTGAGCGCGAGGAGGATGTTGTCCTCGACGGTGTGATGCTCAAAGATGGTCGGTTTCTGGAATTTGCGGCCGATTCCGAGGTTGGCGATCTTGTCCTCGTCCAATAGCGTCAGGTCGACGCCGTGGTCGAAAACCACCTCGCCCTTGTCCGGGCGCGTCTTCCCGGTGATCACGTCCATCATCGTGGTTTTGCCCGCCCCATTGGGGCCGATGATGGCGCGCATTTCCCCCGGCTCGATTTGCAGCGACAGATTGTTCAGCGCACGGAAGCCGTCGAACGTCACCGTCACGCCGTCGAGATACAACAGGCTTGGTGTCAGTTGCGGCGGGGCGTCGCCCTGGACGACGATCTCGTTCATGCGTGCCTCCTATTCCGCCGGTTGTTCGGCTGGACGGGGAGCGTACTCCTTGGCCGGCGTTTCCTTGCGCCGCCGTCCCAGCCAGTCGCCGAGCGTTCCGAGGATGCCTTTCGGCAGGAAGATGGTCACCAGCACGAACAGCGCGCCGAGCGCGAACAGCCAGTACGGCGCCAGGAGTCCCGTTGTGAACGTCGTTTTGGCGAAGTTGACCAGCACCGCACCAAGCGCCGCGCCCGCCAGTGTTCCGCGGCCGCCCACCGCGACCCAGATCACCACTTCGATCGAGTTCGCCGGGGCGAATTCGCTCGGATTGATGATGCCGACCTGCGGCACGTACAGCGCGCCCGCGATCCCCGCCATCACCGCCGACACCGTGAACACGAATGTCTTGTAGTTCTCCACCCGGTAGCCAAGGAAGCGCGTCCGGCTCTCCGCGTCGCGGATCGAGATCAGCACCTTGCCCAGCCTTGATCCGACGATCGCGCGCGCGACCAAGTACCCGAGCGCCAGCGCCATTGCGGAGGCCGAGAACAATGCCGCGCGAGTCGTCTCGGCTTGCACCGAGAAACCCAGAATGTCCTTGAAGTCGGTCAGGCCGTTGTTGCCGCCGAAGCCCATGTCGTTGCGGAAGAACGCCAGCAGCAGCGCGTACGTCATCGCCTGCGTTATGATCGACAGGTAGACGCCCGTCACGCGGCTGCGGAAGGCGAACCACCCGAACACGAATGCGAGGACGCCTGGGACGAGAGCGACCATCAGGAACGCAAACCAGGCTTGATCGAAACCATACCAGAACCATGGCAACTCTTTCCAATTTAGGAACACCATAAAGTCGGGCAGCTCGGGATGTCCGTAGACGCCGCGGGTGCCGATCTGGCGCATCAGGTACATGCCCATCGCGTAGCCGCCGAGCGCGAAGAACGCGCCGTGGCCGAGCGAAAGGATGCCGCAATAGCCCCACACGAGATCCAGAGATAGCGCGAGCAGCGCGAAGCAGAGGTACTTGCCCCACACCGCCATGGTGGCGCTGGAGACATGCAACGGCGAGGTCTCGGGCATTGTCAGATGCAGCAGCGGTACGATGACGGCCGCGCCCAGCACGATGGCCAGAAACCATTTCGCCCAGGCATCGCCAGCAAGGATTGCGCGCGAGATCATGCTTCGACCGCCCTTCCCTTCAGCGCGAACAGTCCGCGCGGCCGTTTCTGCGTGAACAGGATGATGGCGACGAGCAGCAGGATCTTGCCGAGCACCGCGCCGGCGTAAGGTTCGAGCAGCTTGTTGGCGACGCCGAGCGACAGTGCACCGACCAGCGTGCCCCACAGATTGCCGACGCCGCCGAACACCACGACCAGGAAGCTGTCGATGATGTAGCTCTGGCCGAGGTTGGGGCTGACGTTATCGATCTGTGACAGCGCCACGCCTGCTAGTCCGGCGACCCCGGATCCGAGCCCGAAGGTCAGCGCATCGACACGCCCGGTTGGAATGCCCATCGAGGCCGCCATCCGCCGGTTCTGCGTCACCGCACGCATCTGCAACCCGAGCGGCGTGAAGCGCAGTGTCAGTAGCAATCCGGCGAAGATGATGCCGGCGAAAATCACGATGTAGAGTCGGTTCCAGGTGATCGCCATTTCGCCGATCTGAAACGCGCCCGACATGAACTGCGGAGTGCCGACTTCGCGGTTGGTCGGCCCGAAGGCCGTGCGTACCGTTTGCTGCAAGATCAAGCTGATGCCCCACGTCGCGAGCAGTGTTTCCAGCGGCCGGCCGTAGAGAAAGCGAATGACGCCGCGTTCCATCGCGACACCAACGGCGCCTGCCACCAGGAATGCCAGCGGAATGGCGATGGCGAGCGAATAGTCGAACAGGCCCGGCGCGCTGGTGCGGATGATCTCCTGCACCACGAACGTCGTGTAGGCGCCGAGCATCACCATCTCGCCATGCGCCATGTTGATAACGCCCATGACGCCGAACGTGATCGCGAGACCGATGGCTGCAAGCAGTAGTACCGAGCCGAGCGACAGGCCGTACCACAGGTTTTGCGCCATGCCCCACATGGCGAGCCGCTGTTCGACGTCGGCGATTGCCGCGTCCGCGGCCTTGCGCACCGGCTCGGCAGTGTTGGCGGAGAGATTTTTCAGAATGGCCAGTGCGTCGCGATTGCCGCGATCGGCCAACGTCTGCACGGCCGCGATGCGTGCTTCCGGGCTGGCATCGGCTTGCGTCACCACGATGCCGGCGCGCGCCAGTTCCATGGTCGATTTGATGTTCGGATCGGCCTCGCGGGCAATCGCGGCTTCGATGGCGGACAGCGAACTCGGATCGCGTGCGCGCAATACGGCGGCTGCGGCTTCGGCGCGACGGGCCGGATCGGGGCTCATGATGCTGAGCGCGCCGGCGGCGGCCTGGATCGCGGAACGCACGCGATTATTCACCCGCGCTGTGGACAAGTCGGCCGGCGGATTGCTGACGACCTCGCCTGTACGGGCGTCATGTACCACGCCACCCGCGGTGCGATAGAAGATAGCCTTGCTGGCGTTGTCGATGAGAAGGCGCCGGTCGGCCAATGCGTCGATTAGGGTTCCGGCATGCGGCGCGCCGGAGCGGACGACGTGATCGATCGCCGTGATCGTGTCGCCGAAGCTATCGGCGGCGAACAGTTCGACGGCTTTATCGAGATCGGCATTCTGGGAGCGCGCACTTTGCGGCGCGCAGATAATCGATAGGACAGCCAGAAATGCCAACGGCCAGGCCAGCCAGATGCTGCGCGATGCGCTCATGCTTGTCCTCGGGTTGGAGCCTGGATGGTGGTGGGGCGCGGCGATGTCTGATGGCCGCCGCGCCGGATTTCCTAGACGGGCTGTCGGAGGCTCAAGCGCCGCACTTGCCGGTCTTGGTGTTGAAGTTGCCGCACTTCTTATCGACCCAGTCGGCCTCGAGGTCCTTGGAACCTTCGAGGTGATCGGTCCAGGCGTCGCCGGCCACCAGACCCTTGGTCTGCCACACCACGTCGAACTGGCCGTCACCCATGATCTCGCCGATCAGCACCGGTTTGGTGATGTGATGGTTCGGCAGCATCTTGGATATGCCGCCGGTCAGGTTCGGTACCTCGATGCCGACGATCGCATCGATGACCTTGTCGGGATCGGTGGTCTTGGCCTTTTCGACTGCCTTGACCCACATGTTGAAGCCGATGACGTGCGCTTCCATCGGATCGTTGGTCACGCGCTTCGGGTTCTTGGTGAAGACCTTCCATTTTTCGATGAAGGCGGCGTTGTCCTTGTTCTCGACCGACTGGAAGTAGTTCCAGGCGGCGAGATGGCCAACGAGATCCTTGGTGTCGATGCCGGCCAGTTCTTCCTCGCCGACCGAGAAGGCGACGACCGGGATGTCGGTGGCCTTGATGCCCTGGTTGGACAGTTCCTTATAGAATGGAACGTTGGCGTCGCCGTTGATCGTCGAAACCACGGCGGTTTTCTTGCCGGCCGCGCCGAACTTCTTGATGTCGGAGACGATCGTCTGCCAGTCGGAATGTCCGAACGGCGTGTAGTTGATCATGATGTCCTCGGCGGCGACGCCCTTGGACTTCAGGTAGGCTTCGAGGATGCGGTTGGTGGTGCGCGGATAGACGTAGTCGGTGCCGGCCAGTACCCAACGCTTCACCTCGCCGCCGTCCTTGCTCATCAGGTAGTCGACGGCGGGGATGGCCTGCTGGTTCGGGGCGGCGCCGGTGTAGAAGACGTTGCGCTCGCTCTCTTCACCCTCGTACTGGACGGGGTAGAAGAGGATGTTGTTCAGTTCCTTGAAGACCGGCAGCACGGACTTGCGCGACACGCTGGTCCAGCAGCCGAAGGTGGCCGCAACCTTGTGCTGGGAGATCAGCTCGCGGGCCTTTTCGGCGAACAGCGGCCAGTTGGACGCCGGGTCGACGACGACAGCTTCGAGCTTCTTGCCGAGCAGTCCGCCCTTTTTGTTCTGCTCCTCGATCAGCATCAGCATGACGTCCTTCAGGGTTGTCTCACTGATCGCCATCGTTCCCGACAGCGAGTGAAGAATACCGACCTTGATGGTGTCCTGCGCTTGGGCAGGTGCGCCGGCCGTCGCGGCAAGCGCGACCAAGCCGACCGCTCCGTGCAGCACGCGTTTGACGAGTGTTAGGCTCATAAAGACACTCCTTGAATGCATCCACGCTGTTAACCAGCGCAAGGCGCATGCCAGTTTTCGATGAGCGCTATCGGTTGGCGTCTATGTCTATGAGAGGACAGGATTTTTCGGAGTTCATGCCGGCCTGTTGAGATGTCGTCCGAGACGACGTACGCTGCTTTCGTGGCTATAAGTTAAGCAGCGGGCAGCCGGCTGATGAAAAAACGGACATGCGGTCCGATTGGCGGAATTTGAGGCAGAAAGCCGCTTGCCGAGATGGGGCATCCGCCGTGGTCGTGATGCCTGAGAGTGGGGCGGACAGCCTGAAGGTGCGCCGACAAAACGCCCCACACCGGCACCATCTGGCCAGTGCGGAGTGCTCATCCGTTTGCTGCGTAGCTGAGCGGCTGCCGCCGGCCGCGGCGGGCGGCCTACTTGCTCGGCTGGACCTGGCCGTGGGTCTCC
>JAEZBU010000226.1 GCA_023426855.1 Pseudomonadota bacterium
CCGCGCGGCGACACTCCGCTACCGGACGGAAAAGTGGCACGCGGCACACGCAACATCGCGGCAGCATGGTTTTCCGACCCGACGACGCGCTACCGCCATTTCGCACTTGGCACGGAGCACGAACCCGAAACGCTGGTCGTGTCGACCTCGGATCGCCGCGTCTATCGGTTGAAGCTTCCGAACGACAGTGTTTTCGAGGACCGCGAGCCGCGCATCGCCGACATCGACGGCGACGGGCAGGACGAGATCATCGTGGTGCGCTCGTATCTCAAGCAAGGCGCGGCGCTTGCCATCATCGCGGTCCGCGGCGACGGCCTTGAAATCATCGCCGAGACGCCGCCGATCGGTGAGCATTTCCGCTGGTTGAACCCCGCAGGCGTCGCGGATTTCGACGGCGACGGCAAACCGGACGTGGCGCTGGTGCGGATGCCGCACACGCATGGCGAACTCGAGCTATGGACGCTGCGCGATGGCAGGCTGGTGCGCACGTATCGCGAGTCCGATGTCTCGAACCATGCCGTGCGCGGGCTGCATTTCAAGCTGTCGGCAGTCGCGGATTTCGATGGCGATGGCGTGGCCGATCTGGCGATTCCGTCGTTTGATCGGCGTTCGCTGCGCATTCTGGGTTTCCGCAACGGCCGCGTGCGCGAAATCGACCGGATAGCGCTACCGGCCGTCGCGGCGGAGGATTTTGAGCTCGTGCAAAGACACGGGCGATCGGCGATCCGCGTGGGCCTGAACGGTGGCCGCAGCGTGGTGGTGACACCGTGACGCGTACTGTCCAAGACCGTGGCCCGGCTGGTAGTATCGTCTACCCGGCGCCTTGCTCCGCCGCTGCATGAAAGATGGCCATGACCGACGATATCCTGCCCGCCGAACTGTTCCCTGCGCCTGAAAAGGGCGCGGCCGCTCCCCGTCGTATTTGGCTTTCGGGCCATAGAGAAACCCTTGCCGAGCTGACGTCGGCACAGCGCGCCTGGCTCGCCGACATGCGCTTCAACGGCAGCGCGCGCAAGCAGGTAATCGTGCCCGACGCGGAAGGGCATCTGGCCGGCATCGCACTAGGGACTGGCAACGGCCAGGCAGGCGAGCCCTGCGGACCATCATCGCTGCTGCTCGGCCAGCTTGCGGCTAGTGCGCCCGCCGGCCGCTATGAGCTGGCGACAACCGTCGACACGCCGGAAATCGCGGCTGTCGCGTGGGGGCTTGGTGGCTACAAGTTCCGCCGCTACAAAACCGGCAACAACGGTGAGCCCCTACCCGGTCTCGTGCTCCCGGCAAACGCCGATCGCGAAACAGTGCTGCGGATCGTCGAAGGCATCTGGCTCGGTCGCGACCTGATCAACACGCCGGCCAGCGATCTCGGCCCGCTGGAGTTGGAAGCCGCCACACGCCGTCTTGCCGAGCGTCACGGCGCATCGGTATCGGCGATCTCCGGTGATGATCTGGCGTCCGGCTTCCCGATGATCCACGCCGTCGGGCGCGCCAGCACACGCCCGCCACGCCTGATCGATCTCCGCTGGGG
Organism: Pseudomonadota bacterium; assembly: GCA_023426855.1. Taxonomy (GTDB): domain Bacteria; phylum Pseudomonadota; class Alphaproteobacteria; order Rhizobiales; family Hyphomicrobiaceae; genus ZC4RG25. The sequence goes on from JAEZBU010000226.1 coordinate 1,526, forward strand.
CAAGGACGGCCCGGCGATCACGCTGGTCGGCAAGGGCATCTGCTTCGACACCGGTGGCCTCGATATCAAGCCGGCCAGCGGCATGCTGATCATGAAGAAGGATATGGGCGGCGCTGCAGCAGCTCTCGCCCTCGCGCACATGATCATGGGCCTCAAGCTGCCCGTCCGCCTGCGCGTGCTGATCGCGGCGGCAGAGAATGCGATTGCGGGAGATGCTTTCCGTCCAGGCGATGTGCTGCACAGTCGTTCCGGCAAAACCGTTGAAATCGGCAATACAGACGCCGAAGGGCGTCTGGTGCTCGCTGATGCGCTATCGTTGGCGGACGAGGAAGCACCCGACCGGCTGATCTCGTTTGCGACTTTGACTGGTGCGGCGCGCGTCGCGCTTGGTGCCGACCTGCCGCCCCTCTACTGCGATGACGACGCCTTCGCCAGGGAGTTGATGACCGCCGGCCTGCGCGTTGGCGATCCGCTGTGGCGCATGCCGTTCTGGAACGGTTACGAGCGCAATCTCGACAGCGAAGTGGCCGACATGAACAACGTGTCCGATGGGCCGTTCGCGGGTTCCGTCACAGCCGCGCTGTTCCTGCGCCGCTTCGTTGAGAAGACCAAGGTATTCGCTCATCTCGACATCTACGGCTGGCGGCCAGCCGCCCGTCCGCTGGGGCCGAAGGGGGGTGAAGTGCAGGCGTCGCGCGCGATCTTCGAGGTGCTGCGCGGGATGACACAGGGCAAGGACACCAAGCAGTGACGAGCGAGACCACCTCTAAGCGCCTGGATCCGCGCCGCCACGCTTATCGGGACGACGTCGCCGCCGAGACGCTGCGCGACAAAGTTGAGGCCGAGCGTTTTGAGGCCGGTACGGTGCGGCAGGTCATGCGCGCCGCGGTGGCGTTGCGGCGACGTCCTGCCGCCAATGCCGGGCTGGAAACTGAGGCTCTGTTCGGCGAAACCATCACTGTTTATGACGAGACCAATGGCTGGGCATGGGGCCAGCTTACGCGCGACGGCTATGTCGGCTACCTCCCCGCCGACGCCCTATCGCCCGATGTGCGCCCAGCGACCCATAAGGTCTCAGCGATCGGCACGTTTCTCTATCCGGTGCCGGACATCAAATCACCGCCGATCATGCACCTGAGCATCACGTCGCAACTCGCCGTCGCGGAGCGCACGGATCGCTTCTATCGGCTCACGACGGGTGGCTTCGTGGTGGACCGTCATGTCAGCGAGCGCGACCGCTATGCCCGCGATTTCGTGGATATTGCCGAGCGTCTCATTGGAACGCCCTACCTGTGGGGCGGGCGCACGCGCGTCGGCATCGATTGCTCGGGGCTGGTGCAGGTGTCCATGGAAGCCGCTGGCTTGAGCGCCCCGCGCGATACCGATATGCAGCAGGCGGATCTCGGCAGCGAGGTTCTGGTGCCGCAATCGCTCGAAGGTCTGCAGCGCGGCGATCTGGTATTCTGGCCAGGGCACGTCGGTATCATGAGCGACGGTGTCATGCTGCTGCACGCCAATGCCCATCACATGTCCGTCGTGATCGAACCGCTGGCCGAAGCCGTACATCGCATCGCGCGAACAGGCTCTGAGATTGCGACCATCAAGCGGCTCGGCACATTGTCCGTGCGCGACAGCGGCGCTTGAGACACCGCGATTGATGGGCATGCGGGCGGGTGCAGCGCTTAGCGTCGATAAGGCGCGAACGAGATCAGCTTGGCCATCAGTTCTTCGCCCACGTTCGGTTCATCGTCGGCGAGCGCACGTTGTGCTCGCCACTGATCACCATCGCCGAGATCGACGATGGCCTCCACGCTGTAGGCGAGATCCGTCACGGCACTGGCCCAGCGCCGGATCATGATGTGGCCTTCGGAAATTGCACGCAGCAGCTTAGGCACATCCGTCGGCAGAAGCGGCAGATCCTCGAACTGCTCGCCACCGACCATGAGATCGAACTTCTGGTCCGGCCTGATCACGGCCTCCAGCGGGCAGGCGGTCGCCGTTTTCGGCTCCGCGCGCACCCGCCACGACGCGCCGGTCGGCCCGAATTCGACAGTCGCCCACGGCGCCATTTCTGTCGCCCAGGCATCGATCGCGGCGATGAAACCGTTCATTCGCTTTCGAAACGTATCGTCCGAGACCATCTCGCCGCCGTGATTCGTGCAGTTTTCACAGATCGAGCCTAACCCAAGTCGACTGCATCGTCAGTCCAAGGTTGTGAATATGACTACCAATCCCGACAATGCCATCACAACGATTGCATCTGCCCTGGGGCTGGCCAAGCGCCGGTAACTCTTGCCTTAATGCTCCCGGCGCCCGATTGTGCTGACCGTGTTGCTAAAGCGCTCACTCAAGTTGCAGCGCCCGCATCAGGAATCTCGCGATGAAGACCGACACCCCGCACCCGATCCGACTGCAAGACTATCGCCCGCCGGAGTACCTCATCGACACCGTCGATCTCGATGTTGTCCTGGATCCGGAACGTACGCGTGTCCGTGCACAGATGAGCATTCGCACGAATCCCGATGCGGCGCGATCGGGCGGCGCACTGAAGCTCGACGGCGAGAATCTCGAACTCGTAGAACTGAAGATCGATGGCAAGGCCGTTAGTGCAGCGCATTACCAGATCGACGATACCAGCCTGACCCTGTCGCGCGTGCCCAAAGGGCCGTTCAAGCTGGACATCGTCACCAACGTAAACCCAGAAGCCAACAAGGCCCTGCAGGGGCTATATCGCTCGCGCGGCATCTACTGCACACAGTGCGAAGCGCAGGGATTCCGGCGGATCACTTATTTCCTCGACCGTCCGGACGTGCTCTCCACCTACACCACGCGCATCGAAGCAGACGTCGAGCAGGCGCCCGTTCTGCTGTCCAACGGCAACCCGATCGAGCGTGGCACGCTGGACGGCGGCAAGCGGCATTATGCGGTTTGGAAGGACCCGCATCCCAAGCCCAGCTATCTGTTCGCGCTGGTCGGCGGCAACCTGTCGGCCATTACCTCGACATTCCGCACCAAGTCGAAACGCAACGTCGATCTGGCGATCTACGTCGAGCCCGGCAAGGAAAACCGCTGCGCCTGGGCCATGGATGCGCTCAAGCGCTCGATGAAATGGGACGAGGAACGCTTCGGCCTCGAATACGATCTCGATGTGTTCAACATCGTCGCCGTGTCGGATTTCAACATGGGCGCGATGGAGAACAAGGGTCTCAACATCTTCAACGACCGGCTGATCCTGGCCTCCCCGGAAACCGCCACCGACCAGATCTATGAAGCGATCGAGTCTGTCGTCGCGCACGAATACTTCCACAACTGGACCGGCAACCGCATCACCTGCCGCGACTGGTTCCAGCTCTGCCTGAAGGAAGGCCTCACGGTCTATCGCGACCAGGAATTCTCCGCAGACGAACGTTCGCGTACCGTGCAGCGCATCAGCGACGTGCGCCAACTCAAGGCGCATCAGTTCCCCGAGGATGCCGGCCCGCTGGCGCATCCGGTCCGTCCCGAGAAGTATATCGAGATCAACAATTTCTACACCGCGACCGTCTACGAGAAGGGCTCCGAGCTCGTGCACATGATCGAGACGATCGTGGGTGCCGCCGGATTTCGCGCGGGCATGGATCTGTATTTCGAGCGCCATGACGGACAGGCCGCGACCGTCAAGCAGTTCATCTCCTGCTTCGAGGACGCCAATTCCTGCGATCTCGGACAGTTCAAGCTCTGGTACAGCCAGGCCGGAACTCCGGAACTGGTTTGCTCGCTCGATTACGACAAGGCGCGCAAAGAAGCGCGGCTGACGGTCGAGCAGATCCTGCCGCCGACGCCGGAGCAGCCGCACAAGAAGCCGCTGCACATTCCACTGCGCCTCGGCCTGCTCGGTGGCAACGGCCACGATACCGAGATCAAGCTGGCCGACGGCGCACCTGTTGCCGATGGCGTGGTGCACGTCACCAAGCGGAACCAGACGTTCCTGTTCACCGATGTGCCGTCGCGGCCAGTGCCGTCGCTACTGCGTGGGTTCTCCGCGCCGGTCAAACTGACGGTCGACCTGTCGGATCGCGATCTTGAATTCCTGATGGCCAATGACAGCGACCTCTTCAATCGCTGGCAGGCTGCCAACGATTACGCCATGCGGACGCTGATCCAGCTCACAGAGGCACGGATCGCCGGAAAGCGATCGTCACGGGGGCTGTCTTATGCCAAGGCACTCGGCGCCACGATTGCCGACGCGGATCTCGAACCGGCCTATCGCGCCGAACTGTTGCGGCTGCCGACCGAGTCCGATGTCGCGCGCGAGATGGCAAGCGACGTCGATCCGGATGCCATCCATCGCGCGCGCAAGCAGTTGCTGCGTCTCGTCGGCGATACGCTCGGGCGCGATCTGGAGGATGTTTACCGCCAGCACACCAACAAGGGCGCATTTTCACCGGACGCTGCCAGTGCCGGACGCCGGGCGCTGCGCAACGCCGTGCTGACACTGCTGAGCGCGCGCGGGAAACCGGACGACAAAACCCGGCTGAGCAAGCACTACTGGCAGGCGGGCAACATGACGGACGCCTCGCAGGCGCTGTATCTGCTGGCAGCCATCGGCGGCGCGGAAGCCAAGAAGGCGCTCGATCATTTCCACGATCGCTGGAAAGACGACCATCTGGTGATCGACACATGGTTCGCGGCACAGGCCGCATCACCGCTCCCGAGCACGCTGGAACGCGTGCGGGCGCTCACCAAGCATCCGCTGTTCTCGATGACGACGCCGAACAAGGTGCGTGCGCTGATCGGAACCTTCTCGACCGCCAACCCGGTGCAGTTCAATCGGCCGGATGGCGCGGGCTATGACTTCCTCGCCGAGCAGGTACTGGCGCTCGACCGCTTCAATCCGCAGATCGCGGCGCGCATTCTCAACTGTTTCCGGAGCTGGAAGGGTCTTGAACCGGCGCGGCGCAAGCTGGCCAAGCAGGCCCTGCGCCGCGTGGCGCGGTCAAAGACGCTGTCGCGCGATGTGACCGAGATCGTCTCCAAGATGCTGGAGTGAGCGACGCAGTTTACGGAGAAACGCGGCGCATCTCGTAACGGCGCACGTACATGCCGTCCGGCTGCGGAATCAGCATCTTGGTGCCTATGTCCCGCCAGCGCTGGTAATGCGGCGCGGCGCGATGAACCGTATAAGCGGCCTCGTCGTCGAACACTTCGTAGAACAGGAACTGCGCCGGATCGGTCTGCGATTGCACAACCTCGAAAGCGCGGCATCCGGGCTCGGCACGCGACAGCTCCGCATGCCGGCGCATGAACGCAGCGAACTCATCCACCTTGTCGGGTTGAACCTGAAATTCGGCGACAACGACGTGCGTCATCCCTCTCCCCTGATTTCAAATGTTGGCTTCGCGATCGTCGATGCCGCGAATTGCGCGGTCAGGGAACGGCGTTGTCGTCCCTGACCGCTTATCGTCATCTTGCGAACCGGATAGCCCGCACAGCGCCTAGGGGCATTTCCGATTTAGGTCGAATGTTGTCCCCTCCTGGTCATCCCGGTGCTTGTCACCGGGATCCATCCAACTGCACGTGTCGACGCCAGCCGAGAGGTGGATCCCGGGCACAAGGCCCGGGATGACCAGGACGGGACAACATTCGACCTAAATCGGAAATGCGCTAAGGCAGCCTGACATTGAATCACGATGCCGCGGCCCGCGAGAACGGACCGCGCTATTTCTTGCGTGCGAAGGCGAAGGCGGCAACGCCGACACCGACCAGGAGACACAGGAAGAAAACGCCCCAGACGACAAAGCGCGGCGCGCCATAGTCGCCGAATTCGGTAAGCCCCAGAGCCGTCAGCAGCAATCCGGACACCTGGAAAATACCGAGAGCCATCAGCAAGGCGTTGGTGCGGCGCGAGCCCTCGCGTTCCGCCAGATCGATAGCATCCTTGCGCAGCTCATACAGATTGTGCGTGAACCGCTCGATGCCGGCTGCGCGCTGCCCCAGGCCACGCTGGCGAACGATCTCGTCGAACATCGTGCGTTCGGTGGGATAGCGGAAGATATTCGGCAGCACGTGCAGCGTCTGATGCTCGAACAACTGCACACGTGCCTTGAGGTCGTCGCGGGCGAGCTGCGCGTTGCCGGCTTCCCGCGTTTCCGTCCATCCCGCGTGCCGCACCACCCGCTGGACGCGATCGATCAGCCGCGCGCTGCGATCGAGCAGGTACTCGTTATAGGACAGCACCAGATTGGTCAGCATGAAGTAGGGACAGCCACCGATCACATCGCGCATCTCGGCGAAAGAACGACTGTAGTGGGAATAGCGCAGGCACGACTGCGGATGGATCAGCAGCACCTCGCCATGCACGATGACAGCCTGCGAAAGACTGTCGATGACCTCGTGTTCGTCCTGATTGTCAACATCGAGAATGTTCTGGCTCAGCGCCGCCAGCGCCTGCGCGCCCGTATCAACGCGAAGCTTCTCGTCAGCCGCGGCGCGGCACCACGTGATGACATCGTCATGGCGCTCGGCGCCGACGACTTCGACGGAGGCCGACCTCAGGTTCGACCACGTCATGCCGGCGACGCTGTTCCGCGCCTTGTCGCGCTGCTGGTCGGTCCAACCTGCCTTCAGCAGCACCGGGCGGATGAGATCGGCGAACACGTTGTCCGTGCTTTGCGGATCGGCCAGCGTGCGCAGCCTGTTGTTGACGAAGGTCGCGAGATCCTGCCCCTGCGCCGCGCCGATGTAGCGGAAGCTGATCTTCGAGCGGATGCCGGAGTGATCCTGTCCGTAGCCCGCACTCGGCGAACTGACCAAACTTGTCAGCGCCGATACATGCAGCGGGTTCAGGACATTCGACGAGACGACACTGCCATCGGGCTGCTGCACCGGCGCTTGCAGCAGGAACGACGGCGAATAGACCACATGTCCGCTCTCGAAGAATGCGATGGCATCGCGGAATTGCGCCATGATCCGCACGGGTGGCACGGTGTGTACGTGGCCTTCCCAGATCGTCTCGATGGCGTCGATGTCGATTTCCACCAGTTGCGGCGGATGCGTCCAATCGGCGATCGGCTCGACCATGGCCGCGATCGGCAGCCGGCGGCGTCGCGTGAACGGCACGGTGACGTCAACGTAGAACGAGGCCAGCGGCTCGACGTATTGCGAAGCGACAGCGGAGCGCTCGATCTCATCATGCACGAGGTCGAGCCAGGATGCGGGCGACGACGTTCCAGCCTCTCCATACCAGTGAGCGGCGGGAATGAAGCTGTAGCGCAACGCAACCTGCCCACCGGCCAGGATCGAACGTCCATCCACCTCGGACGCAACAGATGTCCCGTTCATGACAGCAGCCCCCGGAGAGCGACGCGCTCATTTTTCAGCGACTTCACAACAGCAACGTGCTCGGCACTTTGACTTTGCTCAAGCGACGCGAAGAACTCATCGATGAAGGCTTTGACGTCCGCTGCGGGCAGTTCGCGCGCTTCGTGACCATCGTGCCCCAACGTTACCAGCATCAGATCGGTTTGCGGCGCCTTGTCCGTGCCCAGGCTCGGCTGAATGTAGGTGATGCCGATGCGCCGCCCTCCCAGCGCTGCGATGATACCCAGGCGCGCTTCGGCATAGTGCCGGTCGGCATCCGTGGTCTGCGCTTCGGGACGCTCCACCTCGGCCACCACCAAAGGCCGCTTACCGTTGTTGTCGGCGGTGACACGCGCAATCGCGTCATCGACCAGACGCTTGGCCAGCCCCTGGCGCCGGCTTTCCGGCGATACGGCAATATAGGTCACAAGCGCGGCGTGGCTGGCGCGGAAGTACTCGATGACGATGCCACCGAGCACAGCGCCGTCCGCCACCCGCCGCGCGATAACCAGATGCAGAATGGGCGCCGGCGGCGGCTGGTCCTCGTCGAGCAGAGGCAACCACACGTCAGGCGTCTCGGACTGATCCGGCTTCGGAAATGCCTCGCGATACACCGCCTCGTAGAACGCCCAGCACAAGGCATGGCGCTGCGTCCGGTCAGCAATGTCCGATCTGAGATCGATCAATTCAATCGAATCAGGCACCTAGCCGGTCCTTCCTTCACGGTCCCGTAAGTCATGGATATCGCATCCCGGACGGTCGCCTGTCGACAGGGCAGCTTTAATGCGTCCGCAGCGGATTTAAGGTGCATACGCATCCATGCATCGTCTGCCGGCGCAAAGCCCGGACAGATCGGATTTTGGGGTTGTGTCGGTCAAGGCCTGGACCCACCTGTGAAAGCAGGCTCTAACTCCTGCCCGTGCATTCCCGCCATAGTCCAATTGATCGAGGAAACGTTCGTCCGTGAATACACTCAGCCTGCAGGATGCAGCACGTTGCGCCGAGGTCATCATTGACAGGGTCGGCCACGACGTCCGCTTGGCTGTACCGATCGGCATAGGCAAGCCAATTCACCTGCTGAATGCGCTGTACCGCCTTGCCGAGAACGACCGACGTATCAAACTGACGATCTTCACCGGGCTGACGCTGTCGCGGCCCCGCTTCGGCGACGACCTGCAGCGACGCTTTGCCGAACCGATGCTCGACCGGCTGTTCGCGAGCTATCCCGAGCCGCTGTATGTGGAGGCGCTGCGTAAGGACAACGTGCCGCCGAACATAACCATCAACGAGTTCTTCCTGCAGGCGGGCGCGTGGCTGTCAAGCGGCGCGGTCCAGCGCAACTACGTCAGCCTCAACTACGCGCATGTCGGCCCGCATCTGGAGCGCGTCGGGGTTAACGTTCTGGCGCAGCTCGTTGCACCGTCAGCGCAGCCAAACGGCACCCGCGTCAGTCTCAGTTCCAACACTGACGTCACACTCGATTTGATGCCGTATATCGAGGCGAAACGCAGCGCGGGCCAACCGATCGTCGTTGCCGCCGAGATCAACGGCAACCTCCCCTACATGCCGGGCGACGCCGAGGTAGAGCGCGCGGAGTTCGATGTCATCCTGGAATCCGGTGGGCAGCCCTATGACCTGTTCGGCCCGCCCAAGGAGCCTGTCTCTCTGGTCGACTACGCCATGGGCCTGCATGCCGCCACGTTGATCAAGGACGGCGGTACGCTGCAGATCGGCATCGGATCGTTCGCCGATGCGCTCGCGCACGCGCTCGTCCTACGCCATACGAACAACGCCGCATTCCGCGATCTCCTGCATCGGCTCGGCACACCGCTGCCAGACGACGCAGAGCTTTCGCCCTTCGCGACCGGCCTCTACGGCTGCACGGAGATGCTGGTCGATGGCTATCTGGCATTGAAGAAGGCCGGGATCCTCCGCCGTACCGTGCCCAATCCGAAGGGCGGCCGGACCCTCCTGCACGCCGGCTTCTTCATCGGCAACCAGACGTTCTATCGGGAACTGCGCCAGATGCCGGCCGACGAACTGGCCGAGATTTGCATGACCGGCATCTCCTACACCAACACGCTGAATGGTGACGTCGCCCGTAAGCGCGCCGAACGCGTCTATGCCCGCTTCGTCAATACGGCCATGACGGCGACTGTGCTCGGCGCAGTGTCATCAGACGCATTGCCGGATGGCCGCGTGGTCAGCGGCGTCGGCGGTCAGCACGACCTCGTCAGCATGGCGCATGAACTCGAAGGCGCCCGTTCCATCATCGCGGTGCGCAGCACGCGACGCCAGATCCGCGCCACCACATCGAACATCGTGGCCAGCTATGCCAACACCACCGTGCCGCGTGCCCTGCGCGATATCATCGTGACGGAATACGGCATCGCCGACATTCGCGGCAAATCGGACAGCGAGACCATCGCCGCAATGTTGAGCATCACCGATGCCGCCTTCCAGAGTGATCTGCTGGACACGATGAAGAAGGCGAAGAAATTGCCTTCTGATCCCGCGCTGCCCGTCCGCGCAGCAAGCAATACGCATCAGCGCGTCTCGGAAGCCCTGTCGCCGGCGCGCCGCGACGGTCTTCTGCCGCAGTTCCCTCTCGGTTCGGACATGACGGACGTCGAGCAGGCGCTGATCGGTCCGTTGCAGAGTTTGAAAAACGCCAGTCGCCTGGATCTGGCACGCATGGCTCTCGCGGGCCTGCGCGCCGGCGATCTGCAGCCCGGCGAAACCGCTGCCCTCGAAAGATTGGGCCTGACCACCCCGACGACTTGGAGCGATAAAGTGCAACGTGCCCTGGTTCTCGGCGCGATCCGGCGGCGCGCTTAGTCAAGGCATTGTGAATGCACAAACCTGCCTTGCCGGTCGCAAACTGACCAAAGTTCTGTCCTACTGGCGGGCATCATGATTCGTGCTCAACTCGACCTCGAACGCGCAGCTTCGCGCGCTGCGATGACATTGCGTCATGCCACCTTGTGCATTGCGGCGGTGGTGGCCGTCACGACATCATTGGCATCTACGCGCGCTGACGCCTGTTCCGGCTCCGCCGCCGGGATTTCCGTGACCTGCGTCGAGCAATATCGCGGCTCACGGCTGAACGATCTGATCGCCAACGATCCGGCCTACGGCCGCGCCGACAGCCGGCTCAATGGGACCGCCTGGATCGGTCAGGACTGGTCGAGCGTGCCGTTCGCCCTGTCGCCGGCAGACAATGACTGGAAGCTGCGCACCAGTTCCGTGCATTGGGGCTCCTACGCCAACTTCACGACGGCAAAGAAGATCGAAGACGCGAAAGCGCTGGCGCCGGAAGGTTTCCAGATGCCGAAACTGGCAACGCCGCGCGCCAACCAGCGCTTCCAAGTCTGGAGCGCGATGGATCTGAACGCCATCGATGACGGCGCACCCGATGGCATGCGCGGCAGCGTCGGCGCCGATTACCGACTGAGCCCGCGCAGCGTGCTGGGCATCATGGTCGACCGGCGCAGCACATCGGCGAGCGGCGTTCCGCTGTCCGAAAAAGACCAGACCCTCGCCACCTATTTCGCGCTCAAACTGAATTCCAAGATGACCTTCGACACCACCGCGCAGTTTGGCACCAGTCAGGGCTCGCTGTCCGGCGAAGCGTTCGATGCGCACCAGAGCCTGGTGCAGGCACGACTGCGCGGCAACTGGGCCTATGGCCGGATGCAATTCGCGCCGACCATCGCGCTGACCCATGGCATCGAGCATCTCGGCGTCGAGGCGGACGGCACTTCGCAGCAACAAAGCACCATGACATTCATGCCGCGCATCAGCCGCCCGTTCAAACTCGACGACGGCCAGACGATGGAACCATTCCTTCAATACAAAAGCGAGATCCCGATCGGCGCGATGGATCTCGGCAACGAGGGCTTGCAGTCGCTCGGCACGGGCGTCACCTTCGCCAAACCGAACGAATACACCTTCAGCGTAACGACCGACGTACAGGGCATCGCGGCGGACGAGCAGACCAACGTCAGCAGCCGGTTCCAGTTCAAGGTTCCGTTAAAGTAAGAGAGGCGTCGATAGCGCCCCTCAAGCGGTCAACCCCAATTCCCCCGCTGCCATCTGCGCGACGGCGATATCCGTATTAGCCGGCATATCATCGTCCAGGAACCAAACTGCTGACAGTCCGGCGTAGGCCATGATCCAGCGCAATAGCCGCTCGCGCTCGATGTTCGCGGCTTCCGTGACGACAGAAAGCTGTCTCAGAAACCGCTCCGGCTGCACCGCCGTCGGCAGATCCGGATTGCAGAAGATGTTGGCGAAATCGAACCCGCGATCGCCGATCAGCCGCTTCGGGTCGATGGCCAGCCAGCCGCGCTCTCCGAAATCCAGAATGTTCAGATGATGGATGTCGCCGTGCAGGACGCTGATCTCGCGCTGAGCCGGCAACAGCTTGCGGGCAACTTCAGCGCACGTCTTCAGCACGCCGCCATGACGTGCCGCCCCAGGCTCCAGAGCCGCGAACCACCGCTCCAGCGGAATGACATCCGGCATCGGCTGATCCCGCGGCGCATGAAGCTCAGCCGCGACGCGACACATGATCCGGCTGGCCTCGTCGTCCGCGCCGTTCATCGCCATATCGAGCAGTGAACGCGTGCCCTCCGCACGCTCCAGCACCACGGCATCTGCATCCCGCGCATACACGCGCGCCGCACCATGGCCGTCCCACCAAGCCATTAACCCGGAGCCAAACTTTTCTTCCGCCTCGATTGCTACTTTCAGCATAGCCGGCATGCCCCGCCAACGCACCGGCAGCAGCCTGCTGCTGTGCGTGATGATCGGATCGCCGTCTTGCGCCAGATCCCAATGTTTCAGGTACTTACCGAACATGCCTGCCGAACTTTCCCTCGCGCAAGGTTGCAGGAACAGGAGCCCTGCGAAGCCGACAATTACCCTGCCCGCGGGACCGATTTGCCCCCAAAGGGATTGACTCCCGGCCCCGCTACACTAAATCCGCGCGACGCAGGCATTTTGTCAGCGAAGCGTCGTCATCCTTTGTCACAATGAGGTGTTGAACCTCTAGCTCTGGGAGATCGAATTGGACAGTGTTCTCATCATTGGCGCCGGCGCAGCCGGATCCGTAACCGCGCAGAAGTGCGCGATGAACCGGGACGTGTTCAAGAAGATCCATCTCGCCTCCAGGCGGCTGGTGAGTTGCGAGAACGTGGCCAAGCGTTGCGTCACGCCGATCGACATCAGCCAGGTCGATGCCGACAACGTCGATGAGGTCGTGGCCCTGATCGAAAAGGTCAAGCCGGACCTGCTCATCAACATGGCGCTGCCCTACCAGGATCTGCCGATCATGGACGCATGCCTGAAGGCCGGCGTGCACTACATGGATACGGCCAACTACGAGCCGCGCGACGTCGCCAAGTTCGAGTACTCCTGGCAGTGGGCCTATCAGGACCGCTTCAAGGACAAGGGGATCATGGCGATCCTCGGCTGCGGCTTCGATCCGGGTCAGTCCAACATCTACTGCGCCTACGCGCAGGAGTTCCTGTTCGACACCATCGAGACCATCGACATCATCGACTGCAACGATGGCAGCCACGGCAAGGCGTTCGCGACCAACTTCAACCCGGAGATCAATCTCCGCGAGGTGACGCAGCGCGGCAAGTACTGGAAGGACGGCCAGTGGATCGACATCGACCCGCTGTCGATTTCGGCCATGATCGACTATCCGGAAGTCGGCCCGCGCAAGTCCTACCTCATCTATCATGAGGAGGAGGAAAGCCTCGTCCAGAACATCAAGGGTCTGAAGCAGATCCGCTTCTGGATGACCTTCTCGGACAACTACATCAAGCATCT